>DASUFM010000444.1:0-9756 GCA_036274535.1 Blastocatellia bacterium | reverse complement strand
TTTAAATCCGAACTTGCGGTAAACCGCCTGCGCAGGCGCGTTGCTTCTTTCAACTTCCAGATGCAAAGCGCTGACGCCGTTTTCGGCGCAGACCTCGGTCAAAAACTCCAGCGCGCGTTTGCCGATTCCCTGCCCTCTGTATTCATCCCGAAGATAAAGTTCATCGACGAACGCGTCGCGCCCCTGAAATTCAAGACTGTAACCGAAGGTCAATACGGCGTAGCCGGCGACCTCGCTTTCCAGGAGTATCAAAAATACGCGTCCAAGGGCGCCGTCGCCGATGACGCCCGCCAGCGCGCGGCGGGCGATCGTTTCATCGAACGGCAATCCCTCGTGAGCGTAAAAGTCGATCATCATCGGGATCAGCGTCTTGATGTCGTCAGCGCTCGCAGGTTTAAAATCCGGGTCAGCCATAACAACAAGATCTTCTACTTCGCGAACTGCGCCAGCAGGCCATCCGGCCTGATGATCGGCTTCAACACTGAGTAAGGAATGACGACTTCGTGAGGGCCGACGGCGTATGGGCCGACCTGGTATGCGTCGAAGGTGATCTGCAAGCCAAATGGCGTGATGTTCCAACTGTGAAAGTTCTCGATCTTCGGCCCGGCTCCGCTTTCGACCTGGCTGGTCGTCTCTATCTTCTTCAACTCCCCGATCGAGTAACCTGAAATGACATTCAAATAATTTGAACCCGGAGTGAAAAGATCGGCGAGTTTTACAGGCGAGCCGCGGTTCAGATCGTAATTGAAAGATTTGGTGTTAGTGTTCGGATGCGCGCCGCCGAGATATGAGTTGAAAGAGAACAGGAGGCTGATGAAATCCTTGTCGGCGTCCGTAATTTCATAACTGACGCTCAGGTTGTAGTTTTGAACGGCAGAGGCGCTATCATGAGCGTCGGCTTTGGCGGTTTCTTCGAATACGCCTTTGACCTCCGCAACCAGTTTCCCGACAGCCTGATTGAAATTATCGACTCGCGCCGAATCCGCGCCGGCGAGCCGCGGCGTCGCCGTTTCGATTTCGTAACCCAGCGTTTTATCCCTTTTCTTCTCCTCCAGCCTATTAATTTTCAATCCGCCGAGATCGAACCGGAGCTGCTGCAATTTGAACGGCATTTGCTTCCCGTCATTGCCGGTCCACACGCCGGAAAACCTCAACCTGACGTCGCCGTTCGCGCTCAAACCATCGAGCTTGCCTTTGAATTCGCCGGTCTTCTGTTCCTCGCCGTTTTTGTAAGTCGTTTCAGCCAGCGTGACGTTTCCGTCCTGGTCAATCCGGCCTTTCAAATCCAGCGTCCTCATCACCGAGTTGAACGCGCCGGCCCGTTCGTAAAAATAACTCCCGCTCAGATTGGCGCCGTTGCGTTCAAGCGACATTCGGACGGCATGCCTGTCGTCTATCGTACCGGTGAAAACTTCTTTGAATTCGGAAGGCGCGGGAACAACGGTTTCATTCGCCTGTTGAGAATCGGGCTGAGGCGACGATTGATTCAGCGCGGCGGGTTGAACATTGGCGTCGCCCTGAGCGGACTTGCTCCCACAAGCCTGTAGAGAAATCGCAAAGAGCGCCAGAGCCAATAAACAGGGGATATGTTTCATATGCGGAAATGTTTTTAGCCACGAATGAACACGAATATTATTTCTGATCTCGTAAGCTGTTTGGCTGACATTTTCTTGCTTCCATTCGTGAATATTCGTGTTCATTCGTGGCTAAACTTCTTTGCCATTGATCACATCACCGGCCCGACCCGCCACGGAACGAACTCCTTGTGTCCGAGGATCTCGCTCTTGGTTCGTTCGCCGGAAGCGACGCGGCGGATCATATCGAAGATCCTGCGGCCGACATCCTGAATGGTCTCTTTTCCGTCGACGATCGCGCCGGCGTTGATGTCTATGTTGTCTTCCATGACGCGGGCGATGCGCGAATTGGTGGAGATTTTGATGACCGGGACGACCGGGAAGCCGATTCCGGTGCCGCGCCCCGTCGTGAAGCAGATCATGTTCGCTCCGCCCGCGGCGATGCCCGTGAGAGAAACCGGGTCGTAGCCCGGCGTGTTCATCAGCACGAAGCCGGGACGATTGATTCGCTCGGCGTAAGCGAAGACGCCGGTCAGGGCCGTCGTTCCGCCCTTGGCCACCGCGCCGAGAGACTTTTCGCAAACGTTCGTGATGCCGCCCGCCTTGTTGCCGGGTGACGGATTGTCGTCCCAGGAGCCTCCGAAGCGGCGCAGGTAATTCTGATACCAGTTGATCACATCGATCACTTTATGCCCGGTCGCCTCATCGGCGGCGCGGCGAGTGAGCAGATGTTCCGCGCCCATGCATTCCGGGATTTCAGCCAGCACCGACGTCCCGCCGGAGCGTACGACCATGTCGCTGGCGTAACCGAGCGCCGGGTTGGCCGAGATGCCGGAGAACGCGTCGGAGCCGCCGCAGTTGGTGCCGAGCAGAATTTTGCTCATCGGCTGCGGCGTGCGCTTCATCTGTTGGCAGTGTTTGATCAACTCCTCCACCATGGCCACGCCGTCGGCGATGGTCTGGCGCGTTCCGCCCGAAGATTGCATTTCCAGGCCGGCGATCAGTTTGCCTTTGCGGAAGTGACGCTGGCCGAGTTGGGCCGTTTCGATGTATTTCGATATCTGGTTGACCTCGCACCCCAGGCTGACCATCAGCGCGGCGCCTACGTTCGGTTGAAAGATCATGCCGGCGATCGTGCGTTCCAACTGCCAGGTGTCTTCGCCCTGCGAATGACCGCAGCCTTCCTGATGCGGGATGGCGATGACTCCATCGATCCCGTGAGTGTCGGGGCCGACATTTCTCAAGGCCTCGGCGATCCCCATCGCGACATGGCTGGAACAGTTCGAGGTGGCGATGACCGCAATGTAATTGCGCGTGCCCACGTCGCCGTTTTCGCGCGCGTAACCCATGAACGTCCCGGCCTCTTCGGGCGAAAAATATTCGGTCACGGGCGCGCGAGTGGCGTACTCGTAATCCTTGCCGCTGAAATCAGGCGCGACGTTGTGCGTATGGGTCCACTCGCCGGGGGCGATGTCCCGGGTCGCCTTGCCTATCGACTCGCCGTATTTCGTGACTGTCGCGTTTTCCGGGATCGGCTTCAGCGCGATCTTGTGCCCCGGCGAGATGTTTTCGCGCGCGGCCACCTTATAGCCATTGACGGTGATCACCGTCCCCGCCGCTATCGGCAGGCGCGCGACGGCGACATTGTCTTTCTCGTTGAGCAGAAGAACCGGTTCAGTGGGGTTTTGATTCGCTTCCATTTCCATACTCTCGCGTTGACAGGGATTGAATGCGCTCTGAGTTTACTTCCACAGCCTGCTACCTACAACCCGTCGCCAATCACTTGCCTAAATCAGTCCAAAATAGCCAAAATGACGCCCAACATTCCAAAGTTATCGAGGAGAATTCACCATGTCTGACAGGTTTCTGGCCGGACTTATGACTCTGGCATTTTCTTTAATTATTGCGCTTCCGGCGCTTGCGCAAGACACCCTCACTCCGGAGAAGAAAGCGCTGATCAAGGAACTCTTGAGCCTTACGAATGCGTCCAGTAATTCAGAGGCTATTTTCAATCAGCTTATAGGACAAATGCAGGAGCCATTGGCAGGTCAGGCTTCGAACATGCTGAGAGAGTGGATACAGGCCCAGAACCTGCCCCCCGCCGAGCGAAAACGGATGGAGGCTGAAGTCCCTGGATCGGCGCAACGAGTTGCGAATCGTATACGCTCCGAACCTCCAAAGCGTATCAGCTTTGGCGAACTCGCCGAGAAAGTCGGATTCGAAATTTACGACAAACACTTCACTGAGTCTGAAGTGAAGGAACTGATCGCTTTTTACAAAACCCCCGCGGCGCAAAAATTCATCAGGATCGCGCCGCAATTCATGTTAGATATAGCTCAAATGGTCAAGAAGTCGCTGGATCCTGAACTCGATAAACTAATAATCGAGGCCTTTACGGATGAACAAAAGATATATACAACAAAACAAAACTGAATCGGAAGACATATGACCGATATGACATCATCAACTGGCTCCGACTATGCCGCAAAACCCTGGCTGAAGAACTATGACCTCTGGGTTCCAGCTGAGATCAATCCGCCGCAGCAGCCGCTCTATCAAATCCTGCAGATAGCGAGCGGGGCTTATACTGAAAAACCTGCGGTCGCCTTTATGGGCGCGTTCATCAGTTTCGGCGACGTTAAGAAACTGGTTGACCGGCTGGCGACCGCTCTCCAGAAACTGGGGATCGTGAAAGGCGACCGGGTGGGCATTATGCTGCCCAATTGCCCGCAGTATATGATCAGTTTCTTCGCCGTCACCCGGCTGGGGGCGATTGTCGTGAACGTCAATCCGATCTACACGCCGCGCGAAGTCGAGATGGTGGCGAAAGATTCGGGGATGCGAGCCGTAATCGCGATGGACCTGCTGGCGCCGAATATCCTGGGCGTCAGGGCCGACACCGCGATCGAGCATCTCATCGTCACGAGCCTGCTCGATTATTCAGCCATGCCCGACAAGGCGCCGCCCGCCCATGAAGGAACGCTCTCTTTCAAATCCCTGATCGACGGCGTCGCTGAAGTCGATTTGCCGCGGGTCGAAATCGATCCCGCGGAAGACGTGGCCGTGCTGCAATACACCGGAGGCACGACGGGCGTGCCCAAAGGCGCGATGCTGACGCACAGAAATCTTTACACCAACACGCTGCAATCGTGGGTCTGGGGAGGGGCGCTGACCAGACAGGGCGACGAGCGCTACCTGCTGGTCATCCCATACTTCCACATCTACGGCCAGACGGTCGGAATGCTGCTCGGCTTATGGAACGGCGCGATGCAGATACCGATTCCTAAATTCGACCCGAACCTGTTGATCGAAGCGATCAGGCAATACAAGCCTACGTTCTTTCCGGGCGCGCCGACTCTCTACATCTCCATGCTCAATCATCCCGAGATCAGGACCTGCGGGCTTGAAAACGTCCGCCGCTTCAACAGCGGCTCCGCTCCGATGCCCATAGAGGTGATCGAACGGTTCGAGAAAATAAGCGGCGCGACGCTCATGGAAGGTTACGGGCTGACCGAGGCGTCGCCGACGACCCACTCGACGCCGGCGCTGGCCAAACGCAAGATCGGCAGCGTCGGCCTCCCTCTGTCTTCGACCGAATGCAAGATCGTAGACCTGGAAACCGGAGAGCGCATACTCCCCGCCGGCGAAGCAGGCGAACTGTGCGTACGCGGCCCGCAGGTGATGAAAGGTTACTGGAATCGCCCTGACGAAACCGCCATCGCGCTGCGCGACGGATGGCTATATACGGGCGACGTGGCGCGAATGGACGAGGACGGCTTCTTTTATATCGTCCAGCGCAAGAAGGATATGATCATCGTCAGCGGCTTCAACGTCTATCCGAACGAAGTCGAAGACGTGCTCTTCACTCACCCGGCGGTCCTCGAAGCCGCCGTCATCGGCGTTCCAGACGCATACCGAGGCGAGGCGGTCAAGGCCTTCATCACGCTCAAACCCGGCGCCAGCGCGACGGCGGAAGAAGTGATCGAATTCTGCCGCGCCAGCCTGGCGAAATATAAAGTTCCAACGCTCGTCGAATTCATGACGTCACTGCCGAAGAGCGCCGTGGGCAAGATATTGCGCCGCGAGTTGCGCGAGATGGAGGGAAAGAACAAATAGACTTATTACTATACTGGAGGTATACCAGGATCCTCACATATCTTCGCCGCCATACGATCCTTGATTTCTGTGTGTCTGGGGACAGCTGAGGTTTTGGTCTGGTCGTGGTTCTCCCAGATATCGTGTTTACCGCCATGCCGCCGCAAACTACATCCGTGTCTCCGCAGATGGCTGATCAACACTGATCGTTTCATATTTCATACTGAGATCAGAACCTGTTGTTGATTCGGCGCCGCTTTCCGTAAGGCGTTCTCTCTTTGCACTTCGAGAATATCCTTGACGGCAAGTTTCAAGCTCTCAAGCAGTTCGTCTTTCGTTTTTTCCTGAGCGTTTGCGCCTGGAACTTCAATGACCCAGCCGATCCACCAATCGCCATCTTGTTGTATGACCGCAGTGTAAGTATTGTTCATACGCTCCTCCCTTCGTTTGGCGCCCCCTGCCTCGCTCTGATCCAGGGGCCTTCAAAGCTTCATCGTATTGCAATTGAAGCGCTGGCGCAATTGGCGCATCCCGTCAGTTGGACGCCGCAATCGGAAACAGATAAGGCGCGGCGAAAATTTATATTTCGCCGCGCCTGATTTGTTTCCGTTATTTCCGCCCTAAACAGCGTCTACGGTTATGACCGGGCCTGCTGCGATCCTTCGACCGGCTTGTCTGTCACCCGCTGCAGCGCCTCGTTGAAATATAGAGCGCGGCCTTCGCGGTACGACTGGACGGCCATGCCGATGGTGGTCATCGCCTTGTAAGCCGTCAGCGGGTCGAGCACGGTCTTCTCGCGCGTCTTGACGCAGCGCAGGAAGTTTTCCATATGGTCTTCGCGCTTCTCGGTCGCAAGCTCCACGACGTCCTTGCTCCACTTCTCGATGAAGGCTTTCTTGGCTATGTTTTCGGGCGTGACGGTGATGTGATCGACTTTGCTCTCGAACTGCCCGCCCGGAACCATGACGATAGTGCCCTCGTGGCCGCGGATGAGGCCCGGGATGTGTTGCGAGTTCGCCATCGAAGAGCTGAGCACCAGTGAATGGCCTTTCGGGAATTCAGCGATCAGGTGGAAGGTGTCGGGGACTTCGCGCCCGTCCTTGAAAACGTAAATTCCGCCGGAGGCCATCACTTTGCTCGGGAACTGGGCCTCGCCCCAGCAGATGTTGAGCGGCGCGACCACGTGATAAAACAGGTCGGTGGCGATGCCTCCCGAATAATCCCAGTATTTGCGGAAGCGGAAGAAGCGTTCGGCGCTGAACTCACGCTTCGGCGCGCCGCCCAGCCACATCTTCCAGTCTATGTAATCATCGCCTTTGCCTTCGGGCCCGGCGTTCGGATCTATTTCGTAATTCCATTCCCCCTTGGTCGAGTTGCGATGATAGGACCCCTGGCTCATCAGCAACTGGCCGATCATCCCGTCCTCTATGGCCTTGCGGGCTTTCCACCATTGATCGCTGGAAGTCGTTTGCGAGCCGATCTGCACGATGCGGTTCGTGGCCTTCGCCGTCTCGTAAAACCGCTTCGCCTCCTCCACGGTGCGAGTCATCGGCTTTTCGCAATAGACGTCCTTGCCTGCCTTCATAGCCTCGATGGCGATCGGCGCATGCCAGTGGTCGGGCGTGGCGATGATCACGGCGTCTATGTCCTTGCGGGCGATCACCTCACGGTAATCCATTGTGGCGAATTCGGCCTGGCTGAACTCTTTGGCCTTGTTCAGCCGCTTGCGGTAAACGTCGCAAACCGCGACGACCTGCGCGGGCCGCGAGTTTTTACCGGTTTCGATCGCCCACCGCATCACGCCGGAACCGCGCCCGCCGAGACCTATGCAGCCGATGTTGATGCGGTCGTTCGCGCCCAGAATCCGCGCGTGTACGTTGGTATGATATATCGCCGTAGCGCCCGCTGCGGCTGCACTGGTCTTGACGAAGTCTCTGCGTGTGGTCTTCTCAGCCATACAAACCTCCTCAACTCGATGATGAAGCTAAATGCCTGTTGTGGTGTTGGGTTTAAAAATACTCGGGTTGTGGCGCCCTGCGGCGAGCGACGGCTGGATATTACATTCCTGACCAGATTAGATCAATGGTTTAACCAAATTGGCGGCAAATTCAGTACCGCGAGCGGTAGCGAGCGGGCTTTAATGTAAAGCCCGCCCGCGGTAATGACCTGCGCATCCGAATGTTTTTACATGCTCAACAGGCTCACGTTGCCTGAGGTTGACGAGAGTTTCAGGTTGCGTGAACCGGCGCCGACGCGGCCGTTGGCGCTACGGCCCGGGCCGTGCTCAGGCTCTTCAATAGTGAGTGGGAAATCGGTATTCAATCCGCCGCTCAAGGTGGACATTCTCACCTCGGCGTCGAGACTGGATGGCAGTTTGACGCGGACATTGCCGCTGGTCGAAGAGAAATTCATGTCGCCGGCGCCGTTGAGCTGCAGGATTTCGACCTCGACGTTGCCGCTGGTGGATTTGCCGCTGACCGTCCCGCTGATCTCTCCGACGTGTACGTTGCCGCTGGTGGAACTGGCGTTGACCGCGCCGGTGACGCCCCTGACGGTGACGTTACCGCTGGTCGATCTGGCTTTCAGATCGCCGGTCACGCCGGTGACTTCGACGTCGCCGCTGACGCTCGAAATCGCGTCGAATCTGTAATTGCCTCGCGGAACTTTGACCTCGAACCGGATGCTGGCGTTGCAGTTGCAGTTTTCGGGATAACGCGCCCGTATATTCACGCTATTACCCGCGCTGTTATCTTCGACCTGAACGAGATCGCGGTCGCGGCCCTCTTTGAAACCGAGGACCTGAACGGTTGCGCCTTCATAACCGGTCACCGTCACGTTGCCGGAGACGTTGCGAACATTGATCGAGCCACCCTGGCCGATTTCGTAGCTCTTGCTGAAATCCTGCGCCGCCGCATTCAATGACAATAGCAGGCAGGCCAGCGCGGAGAAAATCGCCAAACGTATTTGTACTTGTTTCATAATGTCACTGTTCCTTTCGAGATTGTCCTCAAAATAGCGCGCAGCGCGCAGCGCGCCGCCCACCGCGCACTATCATCGTTTCAGTGAGGTGAGTGACAAAGCTGTGGGCAAGGTTTCAACCGCGAGCGATAAAAATTATCCGCGACGCTTTTTATTCTGATCGGAACGATCAATTTGCGTTACGGCTGGGGTAATATAAGCTACGCGACGACGAAATCCGGGCGACTCCCCTTTCTAACATTCGCCTGTTCCGAGTTTCGCCGCCGGGAAAACGCTGGATGCGGAA
The DNA here is from genome assembly GCA_036274535.1 of Blastocatellia bacterium. Taxonomy (GTDB): domain Bacteria; phylum Acidobacteriota; class Blastocatellia; order RBC074; family RBC074; genus JAJVID01. The sequence continues at coordinate 822 of DASUFM010000444.1, read as the reverse complement.
ATATCTCCAGAAAATGGCCAGAAAAAATGGCAATGACAACGGAATCAATAGAACACTACAACTCCCTGCTGGAAGGCCCACTGGCCGATGACGCGATCGAAAAACTCTCTGAAGGAACCGTCAAATATAACCTGCGCTACGGCGACCGCCCGATCTGCGCGGTTCTGCGCCCGATGTTCGTCACCGAGCGGCAATACGAGAGGGTCAGGCGCGACGCGACGCTCGCGCTGTCGGCGATTGAAAGGCTCTGTCGCGCCCTGATGGCGGACGAAAAATTGCGCGCCGAACTTGGGCTGACGGAGGACGAAGAGCGATTAATCTCGATCACCCCGGGCTTCGGCTCCCCGGACGCGAGCGGGCGGCTGGACGCCTCATTTGATTCGAGCGGAGAATTCCATTTCGTGGAATATAGCGCCACTCATGCCGGCGGGCTGCTTTACGGCGACGCGCTGAGCGAAATTTTCATGGAGATGGACGTCGTGCGGGAATTCGCCGGCGCGCGCGCGCTGCGGCGCATAGAAATCAGGCCATGCGTCCTCGAAACGCTGCTCTGCTGCTACCGCGAATGGGGCGGACACGATCATCCTCATATAGCTATAGTCGCCTGGAAAGAGGCGCCGGCGCGGGCCGAGTTCGACATCTGCCGGCAATATTTCGAATCGCGCGGATATCCGACGATCATCGCCGACCCGAATGAGCTGGAGTACCGCGGTGGGTGGCTGCGCGTCAGGGATTTCAGGGTCAATCTCGTTTACAACCGCGTCGCCGCGGGCGAGTTGATCTGCAATAGCGGTTTGGGCCACCCGATGATCCATCCGATGA
>DASUFM010000443.1:0-6414 GCA_036274535.1 Blastocatellia bacterium | reverse complement strand
TCCAGGATGACTACCAAAGCGGTTCCGAGCAACCGCACTCCAAAGGCTACGCCCATATATTACAGATTTATATAATTCGGGCCGCCTCCGCCTTCCGGCGTGACCCAGTCAATGATCTGATAGGGGTCCATAATGTCACAGGTCTTGCAATGCACGCAGTTTGCGAAGTTGACTCTGGGTTTGCGCCCGCCGTCGGCTTCTTCGACTTCGTAAACGGCGGCGGGGCAGAAATACTGGCATGGATTGCCGAATTCCTGTGTGCATCTCTTTACACAGATGTCGAAATCGAGAATTTTCAGGTGCGGCGGCTGATCTTCATCGTGCTCCGTGCCAGAGCGGTAAACGTCGGAGACTTTATCGAAGGTCAGCTTGTTGTCGTATTTCGCCGGGCTGGCCTGCGGGACGTCGCCGTGGTAGGCCGGCATGCGGTTGTAGACGTGCAGCTTGCGAAGGTTCTCGTGGCCGGCCTCGATTGGCAGATCGCCGAACAGTCCGAGTCCTTTCGTCGGATATTGCATTCCCGCTTCGATCAATCCCCACCTCCGCCCGTGGCGGAACGCCTGGTGGAAATTGCGGACTTCGTACAACTCTTTGTGGATGTAGCTTTCTTTGACCAGCTCATCGAAACGTTTCAACTGCGCTTCGTCGAAGCGCCCGGCCACGATGGCCTCGAAGATCGCTTCGGCGGCGAGCATCCCGGTCTTCATCGCCATGTGGATGCCTTTGAGCTTTTGCGAATTGAGGAAGCTGGCCGAATCTCCGATGATCAGGAATCCGTCGCCGTAATATTTCGGCTGGGTGAACAATCCGCCTTCGGGAATGCTCTTCGCGCCGAAGTGCAGCATCTTGCCGCCTTCGAGCATTCTCGCGATCGACGGATGCAATTTGAACTGATTGAAAAGCCGGTGCGGATCGGTGAACGGGTCGTGATAATCCAGTCCGATGACCAGTCCGATGTCGAGCAGGTCGTTCCGCATTCCGTAAACGAATCCGCCGCCGAAGACGTCGTTGGGCAGCGGATAACCGAGCGTATGCATCACGAAGCCCGGGGTGACGCGGCCTTTCGGCAGTTCCCAGATCTCTTTTATCCCGACCGCGTAAACCTGCGGGTAGCGGCTTTCATCCAGACCCAGTTTCCCGATCAGCTTTTTGGTCAGCGAGCCACGCGCGCCTTCGCCGAGCACTGTCACCTTGGCCAGAATGTCCGCGCCGGGCTGGTAATTCTCCTTCGGCTTGCCGTCCTTGCCGATTCCCTTATCGCCGGTGCGCACGCCAATGACCCGGTTGTTCTCGTCGTAGAGCAACTCGGCGCCCGGGAATTCCGGAATGAGCATCACGTCCGCCGCCTCGACGACGCCGCCGAACCAGCGGATGAATTTGTTCAGGCTGACTACGTATTTGCCGTGGTTCCTGAGCGGAGGCGGGATGATCGGCGATTTGATCTTGAAGACGCTGGTGAGATACGAAACGTCCTCTTCGCCGACCTCGGCTTCGAGCGGCGCGCCGAGTTCCTTGTAATTAGGCAGCAATTCCGCGAGCGGGCGGATGTCCATCACCGCGCCGGAAATTATGTGCGAGCCGATCTCGCGGCCTTTCTCGATCACGGCGATCGTGATTTCTCCGGCGTCGGCGCCGCGCTCTCCGCTGCGTTCGTTGATGAGCTGGCGCAGCCTCAAGGCTCCGGCCAGTGACGCCGGCCCCGCGCCGACAAATAAAACGTCAACTTCTAAAGTGTCGCGTTCGATGTTACCCATATTCTAATGCTTCATTTTCTCCGCTTCCGCCGTCAGGGCCGGCACGATCTCGAACAGGTCGCCGACGACGCCGTAATCCGCGATCTCGAAGATCGGCGCTTCGGGGTCTTTGTTGATCGCCACGATGGTGCGCGCGCCTTTCATCCCGACGATGTGCTGGATGGCGCCGGAAATGCCGACGGCCAGGTAAAGTTTCGGCGCGACGGTCTGTCCCGACGAACCGATCTGGCGGTCCATCGGCAGCCATTCGTTATCGCAGATCGGGCGCGAGGCGGCCAGTTCAGCGCCCAGCGCCGAGGCGAGTTTCTTAACGACCTCGAGGTTTTTTTCCTCTTTGATGCCGCGCCCGACGGAGACGATCAGCGGCGCCTGAGTCAGATCGACGGCGGCTTTGGCTTCTTTGAAACGCTCTTCCGGCTGCTGGCGGATGACGTCGGCGTCCAGGTTGACCGTCAGTGACTGGATTGCGGCCTGGCCCGCTTCGCATTCATCGCCTCGGAAGGTTCCGATCTGGAAACTGGCGAAATGCGGCGCGTCGCCCACGGGCGCGACGTCGGCGGCGAGCTTGCCCTGGAAGATCTGGCGCGTGAAAACGACTTTCCCTCCGTCTATTTTGTAGCCGATGTTGTCCCCGAGCAGCATCCTCTTCATTGAAGCCGCCAGCTTAGGCGCGAAATCACGCGCTTCATAAGTGTGCGTCATCAGCGCCAGCGCCGGCTGCGTCTGCTCGACCGCCTGTTTGAACGCGCTCGCGTAGCCGTCGGCGGTGTAATGTTTGAGCCATTCGCTCTCGACGGTGTAAACGGTTTTGATCTTCTTCGTGGCCACCTCGGCGGCGATCTCGCCGACGCCCTGCCCGAAAACCACCGCCGAAACTTCCTGCCCGATCTGAGGGCCTATCAATTGCGCGGCCCGCACGGCCTCATACGAGGCCCGATTGACCTTGCCGTCAACGTGTTCGATGAAAACTAAAATTCCGTTTGCCATTATTCCTCCGGTGGTTGGTGGTTGGTGGTTGGCTCCAACACTCAACCAACCACCAGCCACTTTTTTAAAACACTCGAGCTTCGTTCTTCAGCTTCTCGATCAATTTCGCAGCGACTTCGGCCGGCGAGCCTTCGATGAATTGCGTTTGCTTATTCTTCACCGGCAGGTGGACGCTGCGGAATTCCATCTTCGGCGCGAGTTGGGCCGGATCGACGCCCAGCGCGGCGGCGTCCAGCTTTTTGATCTCCTTCTTTTTCGCGGCCATGATCCCCTTGAGCGTCGCGTAGCGCAGCGTGTTGATTCCCGATTGAATGGTCAACACGGCCGGCGCGGGCATGCTGACCCATTGAAAGAATCCGCTCTCCAACTCGCGTTTGACGCGAATGCGCCCGTCCTGCGATTCGACGTCCATCACGATGGTCGCGTGCGGCAGCCCCAACAATTCGGCCGCGATCACTCCGGTTTGCGCGAATCCGAAATCGTCCGACTGCAAACCCGTAAGCAGCAGATCAAAGCCTTCGGCTTTCGCCGCGGCCCCTATCGCGGTCGCCATGCCGAAAGCGTCGAGCTTATCGAACGCCGCGTCTTCCAGATGGATTCCGCGATCCGCGCCTCTCGCCAGAGCCTCCTTAATTACCGATTGCACACGCGCCGGCCCCAGCGACAGCGCAACCACCTCGCCGCCATGCTTCTCCTTGAGCTGCAATGCGGCCTCCAGGCCGTAGGCGTCAGATTCGTTGATCTCATATGTCAGATCGCGATCCTGTATCCACGTTCCTTCTTCGTTAATCCGAAGTATCGAATCGGCCTTCGGCACCTGTTTGAGACAGACTATTATTTTCATTGTATGACCCTCAATTAATAGGACCTATAGGACCCATAAGTCCTATAGGTCCTGTTTAATTGTGACTGCTGAATGAGCATTCATTCAGCGGCGAGTTTTATACTGCAATCAATATGATACGGCAACCGGGGAGCATCAAAGAGAAGATCAATCAGGTTTTTTTTCTTCCAACGACTTGATAGCGTCTTCGAGCGCGCCTTTCATCATATCCAGGCATTCGCGCGCTTGGGCTTCGCGCAGGGGAGGGAGCGCGCGTTTATTGCCGATCTTGCCCAGGGCTTTGACGGCGCCGAGGCGGGCGCGGACGGCCTTGTCTTTCAGCAATTCGATCAGATGATCGACCGTCTGATCGTCCTTTTTCTCTTTGTTCAGTTCTTTGCCGAGCGCGCCGAGGCAGGCGATCGCGGCGACGCGAATGGGAGCGCTCGCGCCGTATTTGCTGTGATCGAGAGCCAGATCAATGGCGCGTTTCTCTTTGGCTTGCGCGAAGCCATGGAAGATGGAGGCGGCGATGACTTCCTGCCAGGACGCGCGGGAGATGGAGGCGCGAAGAATATCGTATGGCTTATCGCCGCCGAAATGGGCCAGCGCCCGCGCGGCGGCGACGGCCACGTAATAACTTTCGTCCTTTCCCAGAACCTGACCGAGTATGTCGATCGTCTCTTCATCTTTGAAATTGCCAAGGGCATGGACGCAGGCGCGGCGCACGTGTGAATCTTTCGACAGGCGGTAGGCGTCCACTAACGCCGCTTTCGCGGCGGGCAGGGCCGTCCTCGCGTCGCCGGAGCCGATCTCGCCCAGACTTATGGCCGCGGCCATCCGCACGCCATAAAAATCGTCGCCCAGCAGCGCTTCTCGCAACGCATTGACCGTCTCTTCGCCCTTGAACGCGCTCAGTTCTCTTGCGGCTCGGGCGCGGTCCATCGCCTCTTCGGCGCGCGTTAATTGGAAGATCAATTCCTGCGCCGATTTTTCGAATCGCATGACTTTGAAGATGCGATGGCCTTTGTCGAAGAGGACCATCCGCGGCTTCGATTCGCAGGGGAAGTAGAAATCCTGTTCGGCTTTTTCGACGACGACTCGATAGTTCGCGCGCCCCCCGTCAGTCGTGACCTCGATCTCGACAGGGAAGCGGAAGACGCGAGTTCCGTCTTCGGTCTCCTGGGCCTGTTTAACGGAGATCTTCAAAAGGTTCTGTTCGCGCCGCCACTCGTAAGCGACTTCCACTTCGGGGTAACCGGGGCCGTAGAGCCACTGGTCGAAGAACCAGTGAAGGTTCCGCCCGGTCGCCTCTTCGATGGCGACTTTGAAATCGTTGGTCTCGGCGTTCCCGAATTCGTGTTTCTTCAGATAATGCGCGATCGTTCGGAAGAAAGCGTCGTCGCCCAGTTCCCATCGCAGCATGTCCAGGACGCAGGCGCCTTTCTCATAGGCGTGACGATCCATCAGATCTTCGGAGAAGCGGTAGCGGTTGAAGACTATCGGGCGGCGATGGCTCGTCCGGTCTTCGCGCAGGTAGGTCAGGAAGTCCTGGAAGAGCGTAAAACGCGCCTCTTCGCGACCGCGCGTGTGTTCGCGCCATAGATATTCGCTGTAAGTCGCGAAGCTCTCGTTCAGCCAGATGTGCGACCAGTCTTTGCAGGTCACCAGATCGCCCCACCATTGATGCGCCAGCTCGTGCGCCACGATGTCGTCATAACTCAGGTCAATCGTGGCGGGGTCGTCGAGCAGACATCGGTCGGTGAAGGTCGAGGCCGAAGTGTTTTCCATCGCGCCGAACAGGAAATCGTCCACCAGAATCTGCGCGTATTTCGGGTACGGATAATGGTATCCGAACTTTTCCTCGAAGAATTGGATCATTCCGGGCGTCGCGTCGAACAGCCTCCGGCCTTCGCGGACGCGGTCTTTGTAGACGTAATAGATGATCGGCAATCCGTCGAAATCGTCATCGAGCGCTTCGTATTCGCCGATGACTATCGTGACCAGATAGGCGGGCGCCGGCTGCGACTGGCGCCAGTGATAAGTTCGGTCGCCGTCGTCTTCGCGTACACTGAGGAGCTCGCCGTTCGAGAGCGCGAAGAAGTTCGATTTGACGGTGGCGATCATTTCAGTGGTCATCTTCTGGTTGGTCACGTCATGGCAGGGGAACCACCAGTGCGCGTCCTCATTCTCGCCCTGCGACCAGATCTGGCGCGGCTTGTTCGGATAGGCTTCGTCGGGCTCCACGAAAAACAGCCCCTTGCGCGGCGAACAGGAATAGGCGATCTCGACGGTCAGCGACTCGTTAAGCGCGTAAGGCCGGTCGAGCTCGATCTCCAGCTTTTCGAGGCGCGTCTCGAATTCGAGAGGCAGGGACCTGTCATCGTCCCTCTCTTCTGTGCGGACCAGCGAGACGCTCTTGATCGCCATCTCCGCGGCGTCCAGGTCGAAATGCGTCAGGCCGTCGTTGATCGGCGAGAGGGTGAATGTGGCCACGCCTTCGACGCAGCGCCGCTCATAATCGAAACGCAGGTCGAGCTTCAGATGTTTGATGGATATATTTCGGTCAGGTGTGTGATGTTCATCGGCCGCGATCGTTTCGCGCTCGATATTGACCGTCGGGTCATACAGGTCGACGTCCGCCCATTGGCGCGGGTCGAGCAATGCCGGGTGAACTAGTGGGTCGTTGATGGTCATAATCGGCATAGTTTCGATATTAGCGCCGCAACTTGCAAGCCTGTTGAGTGGAGAGTGGGATTGCGGATTTGATATAAGGAAGCCTATCCTGGCATTGTAGCGGTCTTTTACTGGAAGTCATGATAAGCTGTCGCAATCGGGAAATCTTTTCGT
>DASUFM010000442.1:0-9405 GCA_036274535.1 Blastocatellia bacterium | reverse complement strand
TCATCCTGGATCCCACACACTTCGGGGACGAAAGACCCGGTGGGTTCTCTCTGATCATTGTCGAAAAATCGAAGTTGACTACCAAAGCGGTCCCGAACGCCCGCACTCCAAAGGCTGTCGCCACTTCGGGGCCTTAACTTTTCCACGCGCTATGGGCAGATTGAAGAAAGTAGTGTAGCTGATTGTCCAGGCTTCCATCCAATTCCGGCGCGGGTTCAGAGAGTTTCGACTTGTTACGAACCCCCATCCTGGGGAGAGTCCTGAGTTGGCGCTATTCGCGCGCGCTGCTGCAGGTTCCGCTCTTCCTTCTCAGCGTAGGGATGATCCTGCACGGATTATTCGGGCCGTCGCTGGCGCCCAAAAACCTGGCTACAACACTGAGCTGGGTTCACTTTCGCGGCGCGCTTGTCCTTGTAATGTTGATGGCGGGGAACTTTTTTTGTCTGGCCTGCCCATTTATGTTCGCGCGGGATGTGGCGAGGCGCTTCTTCCGTCCGCGTCGCAACTGGCCACGGATGTTGCGTAACAAATGGCTTTCGCTCGGCCTCTTCATACTGATCCTGTTTATCTACGAACTGTTCGACCTTTGGAGCTCGCCGTGGTGGACGGCCTGGCTGATCGTCGCTTATTTTCTGGCGGCGCTGCTTGTAGACGTAGTCTTCAAGCATGCTTCCTTTTGCAAGTATGTTTGCCCGATCGGGCAGTTCAACTTCGTCGCCTCAACCATCTCGCCTCTGGAAGTAAAGGCGCGTGACCTGGGAGTCTGTCTTGAATGCCGGACGAAGGACTGCATACGCGGAAGACGCGACGCGCCAGGGAGTCTCAATGTCCTCAAGAGCGGGCAGCGCGGTTGTGAACTGGCTCTGTTCCAGCCTTTGAAGGCCGGCAATATGGACTGCACGTTTTGCCTGGACTGCGTACATGCCTGTCCGCACGATAACGTGGGGATAATGAGCCGGTTGCCCGCCGGAGAGTTGATGGCCGATCCTCCACGGTCGGGAGTCGGTTATTTCTCTCGCCGCAGGGATCTGGCGACGCTGGCGACAGTATTTACTTTCGGCGCGCTGCTGAACGCATTCGGAATGGTGAGCCCGGTTTACGCTCTGCAGCGCTGGCTCGCGGGCGTCCTGCATTTGCAGCGCGAGGCGCCGGTTCTGGGATTGATCTTTGTGTTCTTTTTAGTCGTGGAACCGGTTCTTCTGCTGGGGCTGGCGGCATGGTTGTCAAAAAAATGGGGTGGCGCCAAAGAGGCGATCATCCCGCTTTCCATGCGGCATTCTTACGGCCTGGTTCCGCTCGGGTTCGCGGTCTGGCTTTCCCATTACGCGTTCCATTTTCTGACGGGGATCTTTACCTTCGTCCCGGTTTTGCAGAGCGCGCTGGCGAGTGTCGGATTGCCCATTCTGGGCGAGCCTCATTGGGGACTGGTGGGCATGTCGAAGAGCGCCGTGTACCCGCTGGAACAGGGCTTCCTGGGATTGGGATTGCTCGGGTCGTTGCTGGTCAGCTACCACATTTCGGAGGAAGGCGCCGCGCGGCATTCCAGAAGGGCGTTCGCGCCGTGGGCGATCCTATGCGCTCTGCTGTGGATTGCGGCGGTCTGGCTGATGTCGCAGCCGATGGAGATGCGCGGTTCATTCCTTGGCGGTTAAACAGAGGGAACCACGGATTTTACGTTCGATTCGGTTTTCATATGGTCAATTGTAATCATCACAGCAGAGCAAACAGGCAGGGAAGTGTTTTACTCATGATCGGGATCGCGATGGTATCGCTTCTGGGCGCCGCCAGACGGGCGAGCGCGCATGAAGGGCCGCCTTATCCCATTATGGTCAATAAAATAATCGGTCCCTGCATGGTCTCGGTTTGGGCGGATCCGGATGTCGGCGTAGGGACATTTTATATTATTCTGGAACCTCCTAAGGGCGCCACGCTGCCGGAAGACGTCACGGTTGAAATCGGCGTCCGCCCGGTCAGCGGCAGGCTCCCTGAATCTCGTTACAAGTCCGTGCGTGAAAGTTTGAAAGGCCAGACCCAGTTTAAAGCGGAGGTCCAATTTGACGCTGAGGAGCGCTGGCTGGCGCGCGTCTTCCTGAACAGTTCACAGGGTGGCGGAGAAGCGGCTGTCGAAGTGGATGTGACTCCGCCGGGATACGGCCGCTGGGACCTGCTCATATATCTATTTCCTTTCCTCGGTATCGGATTCCTATGGCTCAACGCGGTTCTTCGCAGGCGCAGACATAACAAGACTTCAGTCAATTAAGTTAGCTTGCGCATAAATCAGCGAAGCCACACTGCAATCGCGGAATATATGGAGGCGCTTTTCTTTATTCGAACGAAAAGCGGCGAGGACTCAAGGCGCTCCGTATGCTGTTGAGTTCGCAATATATCGCGTCTATCGGCGATATATCGCCTTCTTCGTTAAATCTCGCCATCTGCCATTGAATCCTTCCGCCGCGTTTCGGCGGGCGGAAAACTCTTATTTTTTGTAATGTGAACGAATTGCGGGATCAGCGCTCATTCGTAAACAACTGTGGCAGGGCGATTGCTAAACATACAGCCGTATATTCTCCAAGTTGGGCCGAAAACGGCGATGCATGCGCCCGTTTTCGGCTCCTTTTTGTTTCTTACTCGCGCAATATCGCAATTACTTCAAGTAACCAGCATACTCAATATACAATGACGCAGAGGACAATCCGAGGACAATCCTATGATGAACTCTGAATCAATAGAGACGCGCCGATCGAGACGTTGGATGATATGGCTGTCGCTGTCGCTGATCGTCGCGGCGACGGTGGCGATCGTGGCGATTCCGGTATTCACTATCATACCCTGGAAGGCGCAGACCGCGGCGGGCGTCGAATGGTCTTACTGGCTGCGCCGCTTCTCGCCGGCGGCTACGGTGGTCGCGACGCTCCTGTTTCTGGCGCTGTGCGTGAAGCTCTGGCGCGGGGCGCGATGGCATGGCCGATTGGCGATGCCTGCGCTGCTTGCGCCGTTGCTCGCTGTCACGTGGTTCGCGCGGCAGAATCATTTCGAGTGGATGTTTCACCCGCTGCCGAACGCCGATTATGCGCGCGCCGGCGAAGTCGACTTCGTCCCCGATACCGACATGGTCATGACGGTGAACGTCAACGGCGAAGCGGTCGCCTATCCGGTGCGCCAGATGGCTTATCACCATGTGATCAACGACGTCGTAGGAGGGAAGCCGATCACGGCGACTTACTGAACGCTCTGTCACACCGGTCTGGTGTGGGAATCCGAAGTTGACGGAAAGCGGTTGACCTTTCACCTGGCGGGCATCAACAACCAGAACTTCATCATGCGTGATGACGAGACCGGCACATGGTGGCAGCAGGTGTCGGGCGAGGCGATTCATGGCCCGCTTAAGGGAAAGAAACTGACTCGGGTTGAAAACGATGAACTGACTTTCGCCCTGTGGAAGCGTGAAAATCAGCAGGGGCGCGTGCTCAAACCGGATGATCGGGTGAAGCAGGAATACGAACCTGCCGATTGGGAGGCGCGATACGCCAAACTACGTGTCGTCACTCCCGTGGACCCGAATGACAAACTCTCGCCGCGAACCCTGGTCGCGGGACTGGAGCTCAATGGCAGGACTGTGGCCTATCCGATGCCCGCTCTTGAAAAACAGCGGCTGATCCTGCACGACATCGGCGTCACGCCTCTGTTTGTTGTACTGAGCGATGACAACAAGTCCGTACGCGCATTTGAACGGACGGTGGATGGACGCGCGCTGGAATTTTTCGTTAAACCCGGTACGACTCCGATCCAACTCACCGACGCTGAGACCCTGTCTACATGGGATTTCACGGGCTTTGCGGTCGGCGGCCCGCTCGCCGGAAAACGATTGAAGAAGATCGTCGTTCTGAAAGATTACTGGTTCGATTGGAAGATTTATCACCCGGACACGAAAGTTTACACGCTGGGCGAGACGGCGCCGCAACCGAAGCCCTGAAATGGAGAGACGGAAGGACTGTATGCGACGAGCTCTGAAAATACTGTCGTTATTGTTGCTCCTGTATCCGATCCTGTTCGCCGGATTCTATGTTCTCATGCTCCAGACACCGGAAACTTTCAGCCGGGTCATGTCTAAAACATCCAATATCGCTTTCCTGATTTTCCCTTTTAAGAGAATGTGGTTGTCGGCCAGAAAGGGCGGTCTGAACGTCGGGGACGCCGCTCCTGATTTCTCTTTGGAAACATATGACGGGAAGTCGAAAATACAGCTCTCCTCATTCAGAGGTAAGAAGCCGGTAGCGCTGGTCTTTGGCAGCTACACCTGACCGCCATTCCGGCGGGAGGTTCCCGCCCTCAACCGGCTCTATCAGCAATATAAAAATCAAGTGGAATTCTACCTGGTCTACATTCAGGAAGCGCATTCCAACGACGGATGGCAAATGGAAATCAACGAGCAGGAGAAGGTGGTTTATGATTACCCGAAGGACTATGATGAACGGGTAGTCGTGGCCGGGACCTGCCTGACAAAGCTGCGCATAGAACTGCCGGCGCTGGTCGATACCCTGGATAATCAAACAGAAGCCGCTTACACGGCCTGGCCCGACAGGCTTTACCTTATTGATAGTAGCGGCCGGATAGCTTTCAAAAGCGACCCCGGTCCATTCGGCTTCAACACGGATCTATTATCTAAAGCGCTGGAAGTTCTCCCAAAACCATGACGCATCAGATTGCGATATATCGCCTGTCTCGCGGAATATGGCCATTAACGCTATATTTCGCAGTTTCCATCCGGATAAATTCCAAGCGATCCCGGCAGGCCGAATTTTATTTCTTATGCAGCGAGAATGACTTAAGCGAAGCGAAATCTCATTTCTGCCAGTTCGGCTGCAAAATTGCATTTCCATAAATCGCTTCTGATGTTTTTCTTTCAGTGAAAGATTGACATCTTTAAAACATAGAGATAAGCTTCGCCCCACGCTAGCAAAAAAGATGTAGCTTTTCTCGAAAATCGCTTAACGATTTAAGGTACTGCTGGGATTCTGACACAAGATTGTTGATTTCACGTCCGGTCACATTGTTTCCGGACAAAGTTATACGGCCATAGTTCCGAAGGAATTGCCTTAATTCCGAATAAACATACTTGCTGGGATTCTGACACAATTTAGTAATTTAGCTCCGAGCACAGGTCTGTCCGTAACAGGTTTGCCTGAGCAATTCTGAATTAAGTACCTTGAGTTCGATATTTCAAGAGCCGAGGTATCAGCGTGCGTAGCGATTGGAACACTCAGGCGCCACGGGTTGACACAAGATACGGCAGATGTTTTCAGCTTAACTCCCTGTCCGTCTGTCGCGCCAGCGCTGATCCGTGGCGTCTAAGTGTTTCAATTCCGGATGTCCTGATTTAGAGACTTTTATCTGCTTCGTGACTTTGTTGTAGATCCAAACAAAGCTCCTTTCCAAGAGCCGTTGATCTAAAACCTAAATAGCATAAATCCATTTATAAATTTGTTTCCTCATCATTCCTAAAAAATGCCGCTAGCTTTGCTTTCTGACTTTGTTGCAGACTCGAACAAAACTCTTTTCAAAGAGCCAAAATTTAAAAACGCTTTCGTTAAAGCTGATATAGACAGGGAGGCTGATTCCTGATCGGAAGCAGGCCGCCGAAATCCATTAACTATGCGCCCACTTTCTGGTAGGGCGCTACAATTGCGGAGGAAATATGAGTCTATTTACGAAGAGCAGAATAGTGGTCTCTGTTCTATGCTTGCTGGCTGCGACGTTGTCGATAAGCGCGCAGTCAACAAGCGGTTCGCTGAGCGGCACGGTTCAGGATAAGAACGGCGCGGCGCTACCGGGCGCCAAAGTCGTCGTGACTGACCAGAGCAGGCAGATTTCACTTACCGCCACGACTGACAGCGGGGGGCGTTTCACCTTCGCGCAGTTACTGCCGGCGCGGTACAACATTACCGTGGAAGCTCAAGGCTTCAGAAAGCTCGATCTGAAAAACGTGGTGCTGAACGCCAATGACAAGCTTTCAGTCGGCGATTTGAGTCTGGACGTCGGCGCCGTCGAGCAGATAGTGGAAGTCGTATCCGAAGGTCAGCAGCTTAAAACGGAAAGCGGCGAACGTTCGGATGCGCTGGTTGGCGAGCAGCTCCAGAACGTCGCGGTGAACAGCCGCACTTACCTGGCGCTGGCCGCCGTGACGCCGGGAGTCATCGTCACCGGGAATTTTCAGGTCGCGGGGCACGCCGGACTCGGCACTATTTCAGCTAACGGCGCCCGGTTCAATCAAAACCAGTTGACGCTCAACGGCATCGGCAACGTCGACACTGGGAATAACGGCGATCAGTTGGCGACCGTCAGTCTGGATTCCGTGCAGGAATATAAGATTCTGACGAGCAACTACCAGGCGGAATATGGACGCTCCGCGGGCGCGCAGATCAACGTCGTCACCAAGAGCGGCTCCAAGGAGTTTCATGGCAGCGGCTATCTGTTCCACCGCCACGAAGGACTCAACGCCAACAATTGGAAGAATAACCGTGACGGTTTGCAGCGCAACCTCTATCGCTTCAATGATGTGGGCTATACGATCGGCGGCCCGGTCAAACTCCCGAAGGTGGGCGATAAGCTGTTTTTCTTCTTCAGCCAGGAATTTCAGCGCCAATTGCGGCCGCAGGGCAGACGCGACGTGACCGTGCCCACGGCGTTTGAGCGCGCGGGCGACTTCTCGCAAAGCGTGGACAAAGACGGCAATAAGGTCTTTATTAAGGATCCGCTGCTTCCCCTTACCGCTACGTCGAAGTGCCAGGCGACTCCCACCAATCCGGATCCTACCATTAATTACCAGGGGTCCTGCTTCAGTGACGGCGGCGTTATCAACAAAATTCCGACGAATCGTCTCTATGCGCCTGGCCTTGCCATTCTCAATATCTTCCCGCAGCCGACCGTTTCGGGCGCCAAGGGTTTCAATTTCACCAGCCAGAATCCGGATTCCTATCCACGGCGCGAAGACCTGCTGCGGATTGACGCCAGTTTGAGCAATAACTGGAAACTGTTCGGGCACTATTTGAATAACAATGACTCCATAACGAGCGATTATGGTTCGTTCGTGCTCGGCTCGAACACGCCGTTCGGCACGCCGATCACCGACACGCGCCCGGGGCGTAGCGTTGCGGTGGGTATGACTACGATTATCAGTCCGACGGCTACGAACGAATTTACCTGGGGCTATAGTCATAACCAGATCAATATTGATGCGACCAATGACGGCCTGACCAGAGCCAAAACCGGACTGACCAATCTGCCGGTGTTATTCCCAAACGCGATTCAGGATGATTACATCCCCCGGTTCGCGTTCAACGGCACACGGATCGCCAATGAGCCTTTCTTCGGCACCGGCAACGCTCCATTCTTCAACTACAACACGACTCTCGACTGGGTCGACAATTTCAGCAAGGTCTTGAACCAGCACCTGTTCAAAGCGGGCTTTTACCTGCAGCGTAGCTACAAGGATCAGACCTCATTTGCGAATTCCAGTGGAAATTTCAACTTCGGCGACGGCGGCAGCAACCCGCTGGACACCGGCTTCGGCTTCGCCAACGCGGCGGTCGGCGTGTTCCAAACCTTCAATCAGGCCTCGATATATCCCACCGGCCAGTATCGGTATACCAACCTGGAGTTTTACCTTCAAGACACCTGGAAGGCGACTCGCCGGTTGACGCTGGATTACGGCATACGCTTCTACTACATCCAGCCGCAGTACGATCAGGCGCTGCAGACCTCGACATTTTTGCCGGATCGTTTCGATCCGACCAAAGCCGTTCGCTTATATCTCCCGGCGCAAGACGCCCCCGGCGGCCCGAAGTTCGCCTTCGACCCGGTGACCGGAGAGAGGCGTTCGGAGACCGACATAGGCAAGATAGTGCCCAACTCGGGCAATATGTTCAACGGGATCGCGCAGGCGGGCAAGGATACGAGCAAGTACCTGATGGAGAACCGAGGCATTCATTATGGACCTCGTTTCGGCCTCGCCTTTGATGTGACCGGCGACCAGAGCCTCGTGGTCCGAGCTGGAGCGGGAATCTTTTACGACCGTTTCCAGGGCAATGAGACCTTCGATATGCTGACAAACCCGCCCACCACGCTGGCGCCGACACTGGTCAACGGGAGCATCGCTGGTATCAATCCGAACCAGGTGCTCTTCGCGCCCTTCGGGTTGAACGCATTCAGCTTCGAAGGAAAAGTCCCGACCGTTTATAACTACAGCCTCGGCGTGCAATCCAAATTGCCTTACGAACTGGTGCTGGATGTGTCCTACGTCGGTTCGGTTTCCCGCCATCTGCTGCAGCGGTTGAATATCAATCCCATTCAGTACGGAGCGACTTTCGACCCGCAGAATCAGGATCCGACAAAAACCTGCGCCACGCTCGGTTCGTGCGCTTTAAACGCCGACTTCCTGCGCCAATATCAGGGCTTCGGTTCGATCACGCTGCACCAGATGGGCGGGACCTCGAACTACAACTCCCTGCAGGTCGGGTTGAATCGCCGTTTTGCCAAGGGATTGTTCTTCGGCCTGGCTTACACCTGGAGCAAGGCGCTGGCCACCGTGACCAATGACGGCGACTTCATACGAATCGACGGCAATACTCGGCTGGCCAATTATGGTCCGGCCGGGTTCGATCGGCGTCACAACTTCTCCATCAATTACATCTATGAGCTGCCGAACATCGCCAGGCGTTTTGGCGTGGATAACAAGGCGACGCGCGCGATTTTCGACGGCTGGCAGATCTCAGGGATCACGCGTTTTCAGAGCGGGAATCCCTTCGGCGTGGGCTTCAGTATTAACGGCATCAACAATCAGAACATCACGGGTTCCTATACCGAACCCGCGCGTGTGAGGCTGATTGGCGATCCATATCAGGGTACGTCAGACGACCCTTATAACAGGCTAAATCCGGCGGCGTTCGCCGCCCCCGCCGTGGGCAGCATCGGCCTGGATGCTCCCACGAATTACCTGACGGCCCCGGGCGTCAACAACTGGGATTTGACGTTGCAGAAGACGATCGCCATAAAAGAGGACGTGAGGATTCAGTTGCGCGCTGACGCCTTCAATGTCTTCAACCATACCCAGTTCAGCGGGATTAACAGCACTATCAATTTCAGAAGCCTGACCGATTCCACGCCCACCAATTTGCCTTTCAATGCGAACGGGACGAGGAATAACATTAACGGCTTCGGCTCGGTGAGTGGCGCGCGTGACCCGCGCATCATGCAATTGGTCCTCAGATTGCAATTCTAATTTCACTCAATGAGTGAAGCGGAAGAAACCGCGGATTCACACGGATGCGACGGATCGATATGGATCCATATCGATCCGTCGCATCCGTGTGAATCCGCGGTTTCTTCCGCTTCACTCATTGAGTGAAA
>DASUFM010000441.1:0-5421 GCA_036274535.1 Blastocatellia bacterium | reverse complement strand
CGCGCAGGGCGAGATGTTGGCCGAAATCGCCGGGAAGTTGAAGCACGAGGCCGAGAGCCGGGCCGATCTTCCGGCCGTCGGCGATTGGGTGGCGCTGCGCCTGATCGGAAGCGAAAACAAAGCCGTGATCCATGCCGTGCTGCCGCGCCGCAGCAAATTCACGCGCAAGACCAAAGGCGCCAAAACCGCGGAGCAGGTCGTAGGCGCGAACATCGACACTCTCTTTCTGGTTACGTCGCTCAACCAGGATTTCAACACGCGCCGGATCGAACGTTACCTGACAGTCGCCTGGGAAAGCGGCGCAAGCCCGGTGATTCTGCTGACCAAGACCGATCTCTGCGACGACGTCGAGGAGATGCTTGCGGAAGCCGAAGAGGTCGCCGCCGGAATTCCGGTTCACGCCGTCTGCTCCATCACGGGCGAAGGACTCGACGCTCTGGATAAATATTTCGGCTTCGGCAGGACGGTCGCGCTGGTCGGGACTTCGGGCGTGGGTAAATCCACGCTGATCAACAGGCTGCTGGGCTCTGAACGGCAGAAAATCAGGGAGGTCCGCGAACACGACGATCGGGGCATGCATACCACGCGCCATCGCGAACTGATCCTGGTTCCGAACGGCGCGCTGGTCCTGGACACTCCGGGCATGCGCGAACTGCAGTTGTGGGAACTCGAAGAAGGCGTCGAAACCACCTTCGAAGATATAGAAGAACTGGCCGCGCAATGCCGCTTCAGCAATTGCCAGCACCAGACTGAACCGCAATGCGCGGTGCGCGAGGCGCTGGAATCGGGCGAATTGGACGCCTCGCGCTTCGAGAATTACCTGAAACTGCGGCGCGAACTGAACTACCTGACCCGCCGTCAGGACCAGCTCGCGCAGCGGCTTGAAAAAAACCGATGGAAGAAACTTTCGAAGCAGGCCGAGGAAAGATCGAAATCGAAGCGCGACGGGAAGTAAATATTCGCCACAGAGACACAGAGTCACAGAGGCAGAAAGAGGAAAAGATGGAGACAGAGGCTGAGGGACATATGAATAGAGATCATACCAGGCTCGTCCTCAGTCTCTCTGTACCTCTTTCTCTTTGTGTCTCTGTGTTTCTGTGGCAGATTCATTCATAAAAGCCCGGACGCCGAAAATCATCAACAGTCCGACCAGCAGGTAAACCAGTGAATTAGCGCTCAGGCATCCGCTCATTCCGAAGATCGGGGCCGCCACGCCGACCGCATATGATCCGGCGCCGCCGCCGAGCCAGCCGATCGAGTTCATCACTCCGACAGCGGTCGCGCGTCGTTCGGGCTTGACCACGTCATGCAGAGAGGCCCAGATGTTCGCGTCATAGAATCCCTTGAAGTATCCGAAGCCGATCAGCGCCAGCACGAGCGCCGGGATCGAGAGGGTCCATCCGGTGAGGAAAATAAACGGCGCGCCGGCGAACAACCCTACCGCCTGAGCCATCATCCGCCCGCCTCTATGCTTCTTCGCCAGCCGGTCGGCCAGCACTCCGCCCGTGATCACGCCCAGCACCGAAGCGATCTGCAAATAGACCGTCGCGCTCACGCCAGACATTGAAAGACTCATCCCGAACTCTCGCTTCAGGTATGTCGGCATCCACGTCAGAAAGATCATCGCCACGAAGTTCGCGCCGATAAAGACCAGAATCAGCGCTCGCGCCATCGGCGTCTTCAAAACATCGCCTATGGAAGCCATCGCGTTCGTCAGACTGGCGCTTGTCCCTCCGTCCCTCCGTCTATCAGTCCCTCCGTCTATCAGTCCCTCCGTCCCTCCGCCTTCCGCCTGACCGCGTCTCGGCTCTTTCAGGAAAAAGAGCAGCGCGAGCCCGAGCGCCACGCCGAACCACCCGAACAGATAGAAACTCGACCGCCAGCCGAAATGATCGGCCATTACGCCGGCCACCGATCCTCCGGCGATTGTCCCCGCGTAAACGCTCGACTGATGGATGGCCATCGCGCGCGAGCGCGTATCAGGCCCGTGATAATCGCTCACCAGGGCCATGGAGGCCGGGAAGTAAAACGCTTCGCCGAAACCTTCCAGCGCGCGGCAGATCACCAATTGATGGTAGTTTTTCGAGAAAGCGGTCGCGACCGTGATGAGCGACCAGAAGACCAGGCCGCCGAGGATGAGGGTCTTTCGTCTGAAGCGGTCGCCGATAAGCCCGGCCAGCGGAGCGGCGGCGGCATAAACCCACATAAACGACGCGCCGATGACGCCGAGTTGCGCGTCGCTCAGCCCCATTTCGCCCTTGATCGGCTCGAAGACCGAGAAGATCGCCTGGCGGTCAGCGTAATTGAAGAAGCAGACGAACCAGAGCATCGCTACAACGAACCATTTGTAGTTGGTCTTCATTCGAACTCACACAATTCGATCCAGTAATTCGGCCCCGCCGGCGAAGCGCCGCAGGTTTTCCAGAAAATGTCCGATCAGTTCATGTTGCTCGCGGTTCGCGCCGCCCGCCGTATGCGGCGTGATGAAACAGTTCGGCGCGCTCCACAGCGGATGGTCGGAAGGCAATGGCTCCGGCGTCGTGACGTCCAGGTAGGCGCCCGCAAGATTCCCCCGTTTCAGCGCCGCCAGCAACGCGTCCTGATCAACCGTCGAGCCGCGCCCGATGTTGTAAAAGAACGCTCCCGGCTTGATCCGACGGAACCTGTCTTCATTGAAATATCTCGCGGTCGAATCGCTGCCCGGCAACAGGTTGACGACATGATCGGCGCGGGGCAAAAACTCCGCGACCTGCTCTTCGGTAATGACCCTGATCGGCTCGGCCCCTTTAACTGTTCGCCGCACGCCAATCAGGTTCATGCGAAATGGCGCCAGCAGTTCGCACAATCTGATCGCAATCGCCCCGAAACCGAAAATCAGCGCCGTCTGGCCGTTCAGCAAAAACGATTCGCTTCGACGCCGCATCCAATGCCATGCGCGGTCGTCGAACTGCGTCATCAGCGATTCCGGCAGCCGCCGCGCGAAAGCCAGCATCATTGCCAGCGCGTGCTGGGCGCAGGGATCGTCGTAGACGCCGGAACTGTTCGTCATCGCCGCGCCTCGCGCGCGAAGGGCGTTTTTGAAATCATCGCGGTCATAGGCCGTATAACCGGCCGACGTCAAATGAATCCATTTCAGGTTTTCGAGCCGCATCACCTGCTCAACGTCCGGCTGGCCGAAGGCGATGTCGGCCACCGCAAGCCGCGGGTCAACCGGCGCCGCGGCCAGATTGGATTCATTCGCCTCCGTGGAGTAAATCAACCGATGTGGCGCAACATTTGCGGCCAGCGCCGCCCGAACGTCATCCGAAAATTTCGCGTTCGTCCAAATCGTAAATGCTGATTGGGTCATAAAAAATGAAAAAACCATCCACCAGGCCACACAAAGAATCACGAAGACAGTATTACTACCTGGTGTCTCTTCGTGTGGCCTGGTGGATGGTTTTCTGAGGAATGATTCAGGTAAAAAGAGCTACTCGCTCTAAGGGGTTAATAAATTGATCCTGTCAGTCTTGCCTTCAATCTCGACCTCATACGCCTCCATGTAATTTTCCGGGGGCGATCAACAGCCAGGCCTGGCGCAGATGAGAAGCGAGTTCTTCATCCAGAATGGAATTCAGTTGAATTCCGATCCAGCCGCGCACGCCAACATAAGGAGGTTTGAAGAACTTGTCCGGTTCGGCTTCGATCAGCATGGATTGAAAGCCGGGCGGCGCGGGACACCAAACGGCTATACGCCCGTCGTTGTGGTGGTTGTTGGCGAACATCGCAAAGACTTTCTTCGCGACGAAGAAAGTCGGTTCGCCATGGGATATTTTTTCCCAGGTCCCGGGCATCGCAAGGCAGATGCGACGGACTCGTTCGAGATGATCTTCGCCTTCCATGATTGATGCGCCGTGGCTAAATTTCCAGGTTTAATTACGGATCGCCCGATCAGCCCAATCAGCCTTGATGTTCAGGATGCGTGCAACCCTTGAACTCTTTGAGGTAAGTGTTGCCCTTGTATTGGAGTTCATCATGGATGCCGATTTTGGAGGTGTAATAACCGTCAATGGTCATGTTCTTGATCGTCTTGAAGAACTTTTCCTCCTGAGTCTGCGGCTTCGCTTCGTTCCTGCTGATCTCGGTGAGAATGGCGATCTGCTGGTCTTTGGTCGCCTTGTTGAACGGCGCGCCGTGCTTGCCCTGGCTCAATTTATCCATGGCGGCCAGGCCGTCGGTCCAGGTCTTTTTGGCTTCGGCGGGCGACTCGCTGATCATCAGGTCGATGAACTCCGGCACTTCGGCGTCAATCGCGCCCTTCGAATGATCGTCGGTCGGGATGATCAGCTCCGAGATCGTGGCGATGAGCGCCATTTGATCGGCGTTGAAGAATTTCGCCTTGTACGGAGTCTTCGGCGCCGTTTTGGCGGCCTGCCCGTGACCGCCATGATCGTGATTATGATCCTGGTCCTGGGCAAGGAGACTGGCGTTGAGCACCGGAAGGCTGACGCCGATTCCGGCGAGGCCTTTCAGGGCGTCGCGGCGAGAGACGTTGTTTTTCTCTTCAGACATGGTCATTGCCTCATTGATGGGGAATGGGGAGTAGGAAGACAAGGAGAAGAGGAGACAAGGGGACAAGGGAACAAGGAATTTCCTTTCCCTGTTTCCTTGTCTCCTTGTCTCCCTGTCTCCTTCTCTCTCATTCCCGACTCCCGAAAATTAGGGTTTTTCCTTCTTCGGCTCTTCTTTCTTCGGCTCTTCTTTCTTCGGCTCTTCTGTTTTCTCGGCGCCTTTACTCGCGCCTTCCTTGTAATCGGCCAGCCATTCGACGTCAACGGCGTCGGCCTTACGGCGTTCTTTTTCGGCGATCAGCCACTGACCGCGCTCGTTCCATCCTTCACCGCCCATCGCTTCCGTATGGCAGAATTTGCAATCTTTCGCGCCGAACTTCTCCGCCTTTTTCTTAAACGGCGGATAGGCGCTGGTCGAAAATGACGATCCCACTGCTCCTGCGATGATCATGGTTGCGATTGAAAGTTTGATCAGATTTTTAGCCATGGTATTAACTATCCCTCGAAGATTCTGCGGAAAAGATGTCGCCGGCCGGGGTCTTGCGGGGCGAGAAGCGCGCGTGAAAAACATTGCGCCGCGACGCGCTGCAAATCTTCAAGCCAGTCTTCCTCGATCATATGGAACTGCGCGCCGTCCGACTCCAGCTTGCGCTCCGGGAATTGATACTCCCATTCAACGAAGACCGCTTTACGCCAGAATTCATTGCGACCGACGATTTCCACTCTGATTCGATTTGACATCCGGAAATAACGACCTGATACGAGTTGGATCTAATAACCGCAAAGGGTTGCGGCGGCCCGACTCAAGGGAATCTTAATTGCGAGAAGGCGCAGATGCAAGCCGCTGGATTGCGGATTGCGGATTGCGGAT
>DASUFM010000440.1:0-2079 GCA_036274535.1 Blastocatellia bacterium | reverse complement strand
CTGATCTTGAATAGCGCTCTGTGCCGGAAGCGCAAGCGTTTATGTATCGTCTTGAGTCCTTGCCGTTATTCTTTATTCAAATGAAAAGCGGCGAGAACTCGCCGCACTCCAAACGCTCCGCGATTACCGCACAGGCATTTGCTATCCGCTTCAGGTTTTAGTGCTTTTGACCTGGCCGACCTTGATCTATCACTGAATCCAAATTAGCATTCCAGCACGAATTTCGTGAAGGTCGTTTCCAGACTTCAAAGATAAAACAAATAGCATCAGGCTGTCGCAATGAGACGCAATCGGCGCATCAAACTAATTTGCATCTTCGCGAGCCTTTCAGTATTGGCCGCATATTCTTCCCGCGCCGCTGAGCGGCCCTCTGGACAAGATGATGAAAATCGGCTCGCGCGGCAGGCCGTCGCCATATTGCAGGCCCGCTGTGTCGTGTGCCACGGCAATGACAAGGAGTCGGGACTGGACTTGCGAACGCGCGAAGGCTTGTTAAAGGGAGGCTCGCGCGGCCCGGCGATCAAACCCGGCGACGCGGACGAGAGCCTGCTCTATCGCTTCGTCGCCGGCGAAGAGAAGCCGCGAATGCCGATGGGCGAAGAGCTTTCCGAATATCAGATCGGGTTGCTGAAGAACTGGATAGATAAGGGCGCCGTCTGGGAAGACTATTGGACATGGGGGGAAAAGGATAAGATTTACGCCTCTCTGAAACCCATCACAGACGAGCAGCGCAACTACTGGGCTTTTCGCAAACCTTCGCGCCCGGAAATTCCAGAAGTCAAAAATCGGTCCTGGGTTCGCACGCCGATTGACGCGTTCGTTCTCGCGAAACTGGAGGAGAAAGGCCTTCAGCCGTCGCCTCGCGCCGACAAGCGAACGCTGATTCGCCGCGTGACATTCGACCTGACCGGGCTGCCGCCGTCTCCTGAAGAAATCGACGCCTTTGTCGCCGACAAATCACCGGACGCTTACCGCAAGGTCGTGAGCAGGCTGCTGGCGAGCCCGCGCTACGGCGAGCGTTGGGCGCAGCACTGGCTCGACGTCGTCAGGTTCGGCGAGACGAACGGATTCGAACTCGACGCCGAACGCGAACAGTCATGGCGTTACCGCGATTACGTGGTCAAGTCGCTGAATAACGACAAGCCGTACGACCGGTTCATCACGGAGCAGATCGCCGGCGACGAACTCGACCCGAATAGCTTCGAGATGCGCGTCGCGACCGGATTTTTGCGCGCGGGGCCGCAACACGTGGTGGCGGGCAATCAGGACCTCGCCGTCAATCGCCAGGAATGGCTGACCGAAGTGATGTTCGGCGTCGGAAACGGAATGATGGGGCTGACTGTAGGCTGCGCGCGCTGCCACGATCACAAATTCGACCCGATCCCGCAAGCCGATTTCTATCGTTTGCAGTCCTTCTTCGCGGCGTCTGACAACTACGATTTCAAGCGCCCCACGAAAGAACAGGAACAGTCTTACGCCGCGGCGGTCAAAGCGCATCAGGAGAAACTCAAACCGATCCTGGATCAGATTGCGGCGATTGAAAAACCGTACAGGGAGAAATTGACCGCGGAGAAGCGCGCCAAACTCGAACCTCGCTTCGCCAATGCCCTGACGAAGGAAGGGAAACTGCGCAGCGACGAAGAGAACCGCCTTGCCAAAGAGGCCCAGAACATGCTCGAAATCAAATGGAATGAGCTGGTCGCGTCGATTTCGCCCGAAGACCGCGAAAAGCGCGCCGCGTTGCGGCGCCAAATGCACAATGTCGAATTGTACGCGCCAGATCCTTTGCCCAGGGCGCTGGCCGTCGCCGACACGCTCAATCCGGTCCCGCAGATGAACATCCTGAAGGGAGGCGATCCGCACAGGCTCGGCGATGCGGTACGTCCGCGATTTCTGAGCGTGACGCTGCCAGGCGACGCTCCTCCCGAAGCCGAGGTCGAGCCGGTTCAAATGGGAGGATTTAAATCGACCGGTCGCAGGCTGGCGCTGGCGCGATGGCTGGCAGGGCCGGACAATCCGTTGACCGCGCGAGTTATGGTGAACCGCCTGTGGCATTACCATTTCGGACGCGGCATCGTC
>DASUFM010000439.1:0-4497 GCA_036274535.1 Blastocatellia bacterium | reverse complement strand
ATACCAGGTTCTGGATGACGACAACCCTCCGGACGCTAAGGCGGGAATCGCGGGCAATCGCACCGCCGGGTCTCTATACGACCTGATCCCCGCGAGCAAAGACAAGAAACCCAAGCCTGTCGGCGAGTTTAATCAAACGCGCATCGTCGTCAAAGGCAATCATATAGAGCACTGGCTGAACGGCGTGAAGGTGGTCGAATTCGAGCGGGGCGGCGAGGCGTTAAAACAACACATCGCCGAGAGCAAATTCAAAAACACGAAAGGCTTCGGCGAAACCGCCAAAGGCCACATTCTGCTGCAGGATCACGGCGACGCCGTCTGGTACCGCAATATCAAAATCCACGCAATCAAATAATGGCAATGAAAATTCCCCATCCACCGATAGTTCAAATCTCACTCGACCTGACCGACATAAAAGAAGCGATTGAAACCGCCCGCATCGCGGTCGAAGCCGGCGTTGACTGGCTCGAAGCGGGAACGCCGTTGATCCTGGCCGAAGGGCTTCACGGCGTGCGCGCGTTGCGGCGGGAATTTCCCGACCATCCGATCATCGCCGACCTGAAGACAATGGACGGCGGCTATCTCGAAGCCGAGATGATGGCCAAAGCCGGCGCGACTCACGTGGTCGTGATGGCTCGCGCGCACGCGGAGACGATCAAATGCGTAGTCAAAGCCGGTCGCGATTTCGGCGTTAAAGTAATGGGCGACAACATGGTCTTCGAAGACAAGGCCGCAGCCTCTAAATGGATGGAAGACCTGGGCGTCGATTACATAGTGCATCACACGGGCTTCGACGAGCGAAACGGCGTCTTTGCTGACACGGGCAGGCGACTCAGTCCGCTCGATGATCTGAAAGCCGTCGTCGAAGCCGTCAGCATTCCAGTGCAGGCCGTCGGCGGCCTTTCGATCGAGGAAGCGATCTCTATGCCCAAACACGGCGCGCCACTGGTCGTGATCGGAGCGCCGCTGGCGATCGACGCGCATTCGTTCAGCGTCGCCGGCAATGATTTGAAATCCATCCTGAGCGAAATCACCAGGAGAATTAAGCAATGAAACAGGGCATACAGGGCCTATATGTCCTATAGGTCCTGTATGCCCTGTTTCATTGAGGAGATAAGCAATGAGTCACACAATGGCTGCCGTGGTGCAGTTCGATTTGAAGCCCGGTTCGGTGGAATTGCGAGAGACGCCCATCCCGGAAATCGGCGAGGATGAGGTGTTGTTGCGGGTCGGATCTGTGAGCGTTTGCGGCAGCGACGTGCATCAATATCACGGGACGCAGAGCTGGCCCGTGGCCACGCCCGTGGTGCTGGGCCACGAGTTCGGCGGCGTGGTGGCGAAAACAGGCGCCAGGGTTCGCGGCTTCAAGGAAGGCGACCGCGTCGTGTCGGAAACGGCATCATACATCTGTGGCAATTGCATGATGTGCCGCACAGGCGCTTACAACCTCTGCCCGCAGCGCAAAGGCTTCGGCTACGGCATCAACGGCGCCATGGCCGGGTTCGTGAAAGTCGCCGAGCGATGCCTGCATCACATTCCCGACAACCTGCCATTTGAAAAAGCCGCGCTGACCGAACCGTGCTGCGTCGGCTACAACGCGGTGATCGAGAAGAGCAAGGTCAATCCCGGCGACACGGTGGTCGTGCTTGGCCCCGGGCCGATCGGATTGTTGTGCGCGGAGATGGCTCGATTGGCTGGCGCCGGAATATTGATCGTCGCCGGGATGGCGCAGGACGCGTCGCGTCTGGCCGCTGCCAAAGAGATAGGCGTCACACACGCGATCAACCTGCAGGAAGTTGATCTGAAAGGTTTCGTCCACGGCGTAGGCGACGGTCTAGGGGCGCACCTTGTGGTAGACGCCGCCGGGGCTTCGGCCGCGTTGAAAACCGCGCTCGACATCGTGCGGCCCGCCGGACAGATCACGAAAGTCGGCTGGGGGCCTCAGCCGCTTGGCTTCTCGCTGGACCCGCTGGTGCAGAAAGCCGTGCGGCTCCAGGGCAGTTTCAGCCACACTTTCGAGAATTGGGAGATGGTCGTTTCGATGCTGGCTTCCGGACAGATCAATCTGAAGCCGATCATCAGCCGCGTGGCGGGACTCGAAGATTGGAGGGATTGTTTTGACGGGATGCACAACGGTAATTACGTGAAGACCGTCTTGAAACCGGCTTGACCAACGCCGGAAGTTTGAACAAAGAATTAACACTACAACGGGAAATGGTTCACATATAATTTTCATGGCCGCGCGCGGCTAAAACGCCACGAATCCAATATCCCATAACCAGCAGGAAAAAATTATGTTCAGACTATTTCTCGCCCATATTCACGCGATGCTTTGCCTATGCGCGCTTGCGGCCGGGCAACCGGGGCAAACTCCGCAAACTCAACCGGCGCAACAGCCGCAGCTGCAACAGCCGGCCGTTCAACAGCAGACGGCGTTGCCGCCTGAAGCGGTAACCGAGCCGGTACGCGCGATCAAAGCGCCGCGCGCGCCGCTGCCGGCCGAAAGAGATTCGGCCGGGGTCGATCGTTTCTCCTTCATCGCTTACGGCGACACGCGCGGGCGGCGGGACGGATTCGAGCTTCAGTACGAGCATTCGATGATCGTCAACTCCGCGATCGGCGCCATCAAAAAACTCGAAAAGACTCCCTTCCCGGTTCGCTTCGTGATTCAGACCGGAGACGGAGTGGCCAACGGCGCAATCGGGCGGCAGTGGAACGCAAGCTACGTCGATTTGATCAACCGATGGACTCAGGACGGCGGCGTGCCTTATTTCCTGGCGCCAGGCAATCACGATGTGTCCAGCGCCAGGACGCACGACGATCCGCGAAGGCAGCCGGGATTGAAAAACTTCTTTTCGGCGAACGCCGAGTTGATTCCGTCCGAAGCTTCGCCGCGGCGGCTGGCCGGTTATCCGGTCTTCTCGTTCGGCTACGGAAATGCGTTCTTCATCGCCTTCGATTCGAACATCGCGGGCGACGAGAAGCAGTTCGAATGGATCAAGGCGCAGCTTGAAGGGCTCGATCGCCATCGCTATCGCCATGTGATCGTTTACTCGCATCATCCGGCCTTTTCTTCGGGGCCTCACGGCGGGCCGAAGATCGAGCCGTCTAGCGCGATCATCAGGCAAAAATACATGCCGCTCTTCCGCAAACATCATATCCGAATCTTCTTCGGCGGCCACGACCATACCTTCGAGCATTGGGTCGAGCGGTATGAAGACGAGACCGGCAAATACAGGCTCGATCACGTCGTCACGGGCGGAGGCGGCGCGCCGCTTTACTCATACGCCGGCAATCCCGACACGAGCGATTACATCAAAGCCGGGGCCGCCGAGAAAGTCACACTCGACCGCATCGCCAAACCGGCGTATGAGCCGGGAGAGGGCGCCTATCATTACGTCCTTGTCAAAGTGGATGGCGACCGAATCTCGCTGGAAGTGATAGGAGTGGACTGGGGCCGCAATTTTCAACCTTACCGCAGCAACAAGGCGGATCTGAATGAAAAGTAATAAAATACCCCTGCCAATAAAACTGCAGGTGGAATAAAGAGATGTACATACGAAGATTGAGAGTCGAAAACTGGAAGAATTTTCCCAAAGGGGATGTAAAGCTTAGTCGTCGTCTGTTTTTAATTGGGCCGAACGCCTCCGGCAAGTCGAATTTTCTTGATATCTTCCGCTTTCTACGCGATCTATGCCTTTCCAAAGGCGGCGGGCTTCGACAGGCAATAGAGAGCAGAGGCGGAGTTTCTGCCATCCGTTGCCTAGCAGCGCGCAAATACTCTGATATCCTGATTGAAGTCGAATTGAAGGAAGATACCGGAAAGGATACCTGGCTCTACCGACTAAGTTTCAATCAGGATAAACAGCGAACTCCGCAAATAAAGGAGGAACGCGTTGAATGCAATGGCCGAGTGTTGCTTGATCGTCCTGACGATTCAGATGAGGCCGATGTTCTTCGCCTCACCCAAACTTCGATGGAGCAGATCAATGCCAATAAAGAGTTTCGACCAATAGTCTTGTTTTTTCAGAGCGTCAATTACCAGCATCTGCTTCCACAAGTGATACGCGATCCCCAGGGTTTTTCCCCGGCTTTAATAGAAAACGATCCATTTGGCCGTGATTTCCTACAGCGTGTAGAAAACACCCCGGCCAAAATTAGAGATTCGCGCCTCAAGAAAATATTGTCCGCTTTAAAGGTTGCCGCGCCACAACTCAAGGAGCTTAAAGTAACAAGAGATAATCTCGGCATCCCACATTTAGTAGGGTTATTCGAACACTGGCGCCCCCATGCGGGCAAACAGAATGAAACACAATTTTCAGATGGTACGCTGCGGCTCTTTGGCCTTCTGTGGTCGCTTTTCGAAGGGGAAGGACCACTGCTAATGGAGGAACCGGAATTATCATTGCACTCAGAAGTGGTAAGGCATTTGCCACAATTGATCGAACGTGTAAACCGCAATCGTAAGACCAAACGACAAGTGATCATCAGCACACA
>DASUFM010000438.1:0-3514 GCA_036274535.1 Blastocatellia bacterium | reverse complement strand
GAAGATCGGCAGGCTATAGCATCATAGCCGTGGCGCCGAAACAGGATGGGGCGATCAGGGCACGCGTTTCGTTTGTGGTCAAAGATGGCAAGCCGGTGGCAGTGACGGCTTGGGCGGAGAATTTCATGTGCGGCAATCACGATTTGGAAAGTGGGCCCAGCGTTTGCGCTCATTTGAAAGGCCGGGCCAACGATTACATCATCAAGGTTGTCAAAGGGGAGTTGGGCGATCCTACTTTGTCGTTTCAACTCCGCCGTGAATTTGATGTCATCTCCGCCGTGAATTTGATGTCATCGCGGTGGTCTCGAATTATCTGCGGCATGATCCTGAAAGGCCTGGGCTATGCGGGGATTGTTGAATGGCTCAATAAAAACGTGGCGAAGACGAAAGATTACGCGGGACGCGATACTCGCTTCATCGCATAGGACAGGACAACACTGGTCAGAACACGGTGCGGGACATTAGCCTTAAATCTGATTGCCAATTTTCTGGAGGTGGCATGAGCGTGACAAATTCCGAGCAGGCCGGAAGTCGGCCGGACGTTTTGCGAGTTTTACAAACTAAGAGCGAGACCAGGGCGTTTTACAATAAGATCAGCAGGGTCTATGACCTGTTGGCTGATCATAGCGAGGAGCCGGTTCGCCGGGCGGGACTGGAAAAGTTGAACGCCCGTCACGGAGAGAAAGTACTGGAGATCGGTTTCGGTACCGGCCATTGCCTTATCTCGTTGGCGCGGGCCGTGGGGCCAACCGGTAAGGTATACGGCGTTGACCTGTCCGACGAAATGCTCAAGGTCGCCCTTGAGAACCTGGATAAAGAGGGCTTGGCGGATCGAGTGGAGTTGATCTGCGAAGACGCGGAGAAACTGCCTTACGCAGCGGAAACGCTGGACGCGATCTTCATGTGCTTCACCCTGGAGCTGTTCGATACGCCGGAAATCCCCAAAGTTTTGGCAGAATGCAGGCGTGCGCTGCGGCCAGGCGGGCGAATCGTGGTGGTGGGCGTGTCGAAAGAAGGAGAAGGCGGAGTGATCCTGCAGGTCTTCGAATGGACGCACAAGCACTTTCCCAATCTAATGGATTGCCGGCCAATCTTCGTTCGCAACGCCCTTGAGGCCGCAGGGTTTCGTATCGAGAATGTGGAAAATAGAACGATGTGGGTTCCGGTAGAGATCGCGCTCGCGTTCAAAGCGGAGTGCGCGGTCGCTTAGTGGAAGCCTTATCTTTTTGTGGGGGAGTGTTTTGTATGAGTGAAGCCGCGAGTTCGATGGCAAAGCTGCCGGAACGGTGGAATGCATGGCGCGATCGGTTTGCGACGAGCCTTGGCGTATCGCCGCAGCGCAAGGAAGAGATCTATCTTGATCTGTCAAAGTCGGTCTCGCTGCGTAATCCGAGTTACTGGCTACAGATTTTGTTCGCCGCCGGCATCGCCACGCTGGGGCTGGCGCTGAACAGTCCGGCAGTGATTATCGGCGCGATGCTGATTTCGCCCTTGATGGGGCCGATTCTCGCCGGCGGGCTGGCGTTCGCTTCCGGCGATCTGATTCTCGGACTGCGCGCAAGCCTCTCGTTGTTGTTGAGTTGCGCGGCGGCGATCGCGTTTTCGGTATTGCTGGTCGGACTGTTACCGTTTAAGGAGATGACCAATGAGATCGCCGCCCGCACACAGCCGAACACGCTCGACCTGTTTGTCGCGCTCTTTTCCGGCGCGATCGGCTCGATGGCGATTTGCAGGGAAGTCAAAGGCGTCGTGACTTCGATCCCGGGCGTGGCGATCGCCGTCGCCTTGATGCCTCCATTGTGCGTGGTCGGTTACGGCGTCGGGTTGGCGGTCAGCCTGAACAGCGCGGAAGGGATGAGCGTGGCGCGCGGCGGCGGATTGCTGTTTCTCACCAATCTGGTGGCGATCACTTTCACTGCGATGTTGGTTTTCCTCGCCCTACACATTGACACGGAACAGGTGAAGGATCGCGTGCGCGAGTGGCGCCGCAGGCATGCAGAGAGCGTCGTCGCGCGGCGCCTGCTGCTGCGTTTCCGCGTTTCAGACAGAGTTCGCAACATCGGAGGCTTGCCGGGCCGGCTGGTGATGATTATCGTGACCATCGCGTTATTGCTGATCCCGCTCACTCAGTCGCTCGGCCAACTCAAGAAGGAGATCGCGCGGCAGCAGCAGGAAAACCGTGTGCGACGCGCCGCTACTCAGTTGTGGCAGCAGAATTACGAAAAATTGCCTGACGGTGAAACGCGCTCCTTTCTGGATTCCCTGGCGATTTCGGAGGCTGATGGCAAAGTCACGCTGGCCCTGCGCGTCTTCGATACGCAGCCGTATACGGAAGCCGAGAAAACCGAATTTACGAGACTTGTGGCCGAACGGCTGGGCATGCGGGCGGATTCGGTCCGACTACAACTGATTGAGATTCCGACCGCCGCGGCGCTGCTGGCGACGAAAGTAAGAGACGATATGCGGGCAACGTCGCCGGCGACGGTCGCCGAACTTCGCGCCGACTTTTGGCGGGGCGTCGAGGCGGCGATGCAAGGTGTGCGACTGCCGCCCGCGGCGCAATTAATCGGTTATCGCGTAGTGGCAAGTTCGAACGAACCGTTAGGCGTCGTGATCAGTTACTTGAGCGACAGGGATATTGGGCCCGACGCGCAGGCTCTGATCGCCGATGAAATCCGCGCGCGCTTCGCCACACCTGATGCGCCGGTGAGCTACGATCGAGTTCAATCGTCTTTCGGCCCGCTTGTGTTCAGGCGTAACCAGACGGCCTTGTCGGGAGACGCCCACGGATTGCTCGATCAAATCGCCCAGACGCTCCAGCGGCATCAGGATCTGCGCGCCGAGATAGTGGCGCAGGCGGAACGGCAGGAACGCGATCGTATCGCCGAGGAGCGAGCGCGAGCGGTCAGCGATTACTTGAGCGAGCGCGGCGTTATTGCAGGCGAGCGAATCAAAGTCACCGCCGGCGCTGATGCGGCTAGAAACGTGGTAGTCAAGCTGGTAAAAGCTGACTAAGCATGACGGGATTCAGATCAGAACCGCCACCCGGTTCCGGCGCTGAATTCAAACAAAAGCCTCGTAAACGCGTCGCATATTTCCACTTGTTGTGGCGTCACGCCCTATGACGCCGATCAACCGGGGCCGGCGCCGCCATCGCCGGATGATAACGCTCGGTCTCCGCGCCGAAGCGATCGTGTAGGAATCAGTCGCTCGGATTCCATTTCATATGCCAGTCGCCTGACTATCTCAGCCCATCCTGTCGGTCCGACGCCTTCGGTCAGCCACGCTTGTGGCAACTGTGAAACGAGTTCAGGGCAATGAGCGCCCGACGGCCGCTTGATGATGATTGGTAACGCAACCCTGGCCAGCATTGGCCCGTCGTTCGGACCGTCTCCGACGCCAATGGTTGCGACCTTCCCATAGGCTCTCCGGTACAGGCGAGTGAGGATCTCGATGGCCTGCCCTATTCTCCTGCATACCGAAAACCAACCAAACCAACCCGCATTGTGGGCAG
>DASUFM010000437.1:0-7754 GCA_036274535.1 Blastocatellia bacterium | reverse complement strand
AGCCCTTCCCAGTCCATTGATCTCGACCGGGCGATCAGCGAGGCGCAGCGGCGCGGGGTCGCCGTCTTCACTTTCTACGCGCCGTCGGTCGGGCTGACGAGCGTGAGTCGAATTGCGGTCAACCACGGGCAAGGCTCACTTAATCGCCTGGCGGACGAAACGGGCGGCGAGGCATTCTTCACCGGAACAGACTTCGTGACATTCGATCCGTACTTCAGAGAGTTCAACGACCTTCTCGCCCGTCAGTGGCTTGTGACCTATCGCAGCTCGAATAGCGGCTCAGGCTTCCGCCACATTGAAGTCACGACCGAAGCGAATCTGCATCTGCATTACCCGGCGGGTTACCGCGTGCGATGATTGCCCGTCAGAAGGGGAAACAACAATGTTACGCAAAGGGACGGGCAGGGAAAATTGTCAGAGTTGCCGAGGAACCGGAGAGTGGCGGCCTGTCGGCATCGTGGCAACCCATTTCGTTTAGATTTTTGCGTGATGCAACACGGCCAAGGACGAACACGAGAAAACGACTCGGAACGGAAAGATGATCATATGATTCAGAGCATGAGAAAGACAGGTTTAGGAATACTGGCGGTGATCCTGTTTGCCACAGGCCTGACCGCGCACGCCCAGCGGCGCGCGACTCGCAACAGCGACCGGCAAGTAGGGCCAATCCTTCAACGCATCGAGACCAACGCACATGCTTTTCGCAATAGCCTCAGCGCATCGCTCGATCAAAACCGGCGGAATGGCGCGCGGAGGGAAGAGAATATCAACGAGTTCGTCAACGATTTTGAGGACGCGATGGCCTGGTTCCGGGAACGCTACGACGATCGGCAAGCAGTCGCCGCCGACGCCCAGGGACTGATTGATTGCGCCTCCCCGATAGATAACTTTATGCGCCGCCGTCGGCTCGATGCGCGGGCCCGGCGCGATTGGGGCGACTTGCGCTTAGACCTCGATCAACTGGCGCGTTACTACAAAGTCTCGTGGCGCTCGGATGCATGGATTAATGCCCAGCGCGTTGGCCCTGGCGGTTGCCATGAATCATCTGACGGGCGCTTATCGGCTCGATCAAGCGCGCAGTAACAACCCCGCGACGGTAGCAGGCCGCGTGGCGCGTAATCTGCCAGGCGGGGACCGGCGCCGCCTCCGCCTCCGCAATTCAGTCAGGCGACGCTTGGAGGCGCCGGCTTCTTGATGTTTAGGCGCGAGGCGAGAGTTCCTTCTATCAGCTCGAAGTACAGCTGAAAGTGATGGAGGTGAACGTTTTCATCCGCAGTGGACATCGAAATGAGACATGATCATGATTCAAGAGACTCCTCAAGCTGAGCTGTTCAAACAACAATTGCGTGATTTGTTGCGGCAAGAGACCAAAAATTCGCGCGCCATCAGGATTGCGAAGCACGGCCACGTCTACACTTGTGGAGACCGCGCCGAGACGATCTACTTCATAGAAAGCGGACAGATCAAACTGCTTATGCTTTCGCCAGAAGAGAAAGAGTGTCTTCTTGCCATCCACACGGCGGGAGATATTTTTGGCGAACTGTGCTTGTCCGGGCTAGGCGCGCGTCTGGGAACGGCGACAGCCATGGAAGAGACGGCCTTAAAACAAATCCCTTGTTCTAGCTTCTTTGCGCGTTTAAGGCGCGACTTATTATTCGAAGGCTTCGTGCAGTACCTGGCGGCGCGCATTGCCGATCAACAGCAGGTCATCGCCAATCTGATGACGGCTGACAGCGAACAGCGACTGGGCAAGACGTTATTGCAACTGGCCCGAAAACTCGGCAAGCAAGGCCCTAGCAGCATACGCATTGAGCACAAAATTTCACACGAAGAATTGTCGGAGATGGTCGGCGCCACAAGGCCCCGGATCAGCAAGTTTATGCAGCAATTTCGAATCCTCGGGCTGATTGAGACAAGCGCAGAGCGCTTTCTCATTATCAAAGAAAAGAAGCTCACTGATTATCTGGCTCAAATCATTAACTCCAAGACGCGGCAAACAGATATCAGACCACTTGGACAGTTCAATTTAAACGATGAGCGATGGCCATCGTCAAGATATGGCTAGAAGATATGGCTAGCAGCCCGGGTTAGATCCGATGATCATGTGGTATCTAACCGAGGATGGCTGCGGATGGAGTTTCGAGTGGCTGAAGATATCCTTCCAGGCGCAAAAACAGCGGCGCTAATCCCGCCGCTTTTCTTTCCGAGATTGTCCAATATTGCACAGCAATTTATTCCAGGCTGGCCGATCATCAATAAATGTCTTCAAAATCGAACAAGCTGCGGGGATCGGTAGTAGAATATATTTGAGAAGATACGGGACCTTATCTCAACGAAGTTCGGCTCCCAGATTGCTGGGGTATTAGCGTCAGTAATTCGGAGCGAAAACCGCTGGGGAGATTCCGCGTCTTCTCGTTTGTCCCCGAACCCGAACCCGACTGACTAAATGACTAATAGGGTTCGGCTATGGCTTCCAGAGCACGGTGACGGCGGGCGCGGTGAGCGCGCTATGGCGCTCTTTGCGCTCCTCTTCGGGCCAAGGGGATCTGATCATCAGGTTTGCTGGGCAGCCGGTAGCTGGCGTTGATGATCCGCACAAACTGTCGACCGAAGAGCGGATAGGGCAGGGGGCGCCGCTCGAAGTGGTCCGTCAGACAGCGCTGCTCACGCTCCAGGTCTTCCCAAAGGAAGTTCCCGATAAGAAAAGGTAAGAAGGGGTTGAAAAGAGTGGTGGAACACTTGTGCGCGAGGCGCTTCCATCAGAGACTCAAGAAATTCTCGCGCGAAAGATAGGTCAATGATCCACAATATGGAACAGAATCTGAACAGAATGGAGGCTCCGGAGGTTGATACCAGCGACTTTTCACTTGTCGATCGTTTGCGCGACAATCCGCCGGAAGACACATGCTCGCCGGATTCGACGCTTTTATACTTGAACGAAATCGGGAAGGCGCCGCTCCTGACGCGTGAAGGCGAAATCCTACTGGCCAAACGCATTGAGAACGGAGGCCGGCGGGCGCAACGGGCCGTCACACGCTCGCCCATCGCCGTCGCCGAGCTATTGAAGATCGGCGACGAACTGGCGGCAGGCGCGCTCAGTATTCGCGATGTCATTACATTCTCCGATCAATCTGCGCCGGCCGAAGGCGCCGAGCCGCCCAAGCTTAAGGATCGCGAAGACAGAACGGAAGAGCGCTTACGACTGACGCTCGAAGGGATCGGGCGAGTTCGCGCGAACTACCGCAGTGGGCTGGGAGCGTGGCGGAAGCTGCAGGATGAACTCGCGCTTCCGCGTAGTCAAAAATCGAAGAAACCGCTACGCCTCAAGCGCCGGATCGCGCGCGCGCGCATGGAACTCGCCGCGGAGGTCTCACGGCTCTGCCTGCGCGACGAGGTGTGGAGACGGCTGGTCAATGCGATCAGCGCGGTCGCAGGGGAGGTTCGCGCCCTCGAGCGAGAGATCGCCAGGCAGGAGGAGACGCTCGGCGCGAAACCGGAGGCTGTGAACGAAGTCAAGCGGCGTTTGCGCGCCGCAAGAACGAGTCTCCGGCAAATCGAGCTCGAGACCAATAGCCGATCAGTCACGCGTCATTCGCCTGCCGGTGCACGTGGCGGAGTTACTTGGCAAAATCCGCTCCGTCTCGCGCGCGTTGAGGCGGGAATTGGGGCGCGATCCCGTGATTGAGGAGATCGCCGGGCGGATGAATACGCCGCAGGAGAAGATCCGCCGCGCTTTGGAGGCTTCCAGCGCGCCGATTTCGCTCGAAACTCCGATCGGCCATGAAGGCGATTCGAAATTCGAGGAGCTTATCGAAGACACTTTCTTCCCGAGCCAGGTGGAGCGGATCGAAGCGGCGGAATTGCGCGCGGTCTCCAACGAAGCGCTAAGCACACTCACCCCGCGTGAGGAGAGGATTGTCAGGATGCGTTTCGGCCTCGACCGGAGCGGCGAGGCGCATACGCTCGAAGAGATCGGTCACGTCTTCGGGCTCACTCGCGAGCGCATCCGGCAGATCGAAAGCAAAGCGCTCAAGAAGTTGCGCCATCCGGCGCTCGCGCGAAAGCTGAAGGCCGCCGTCTGAAGCCCAATCGCGAGCCCGCTCTCGTCTCAGAGAGCGGGCTCGCTTCGGGCTGGGATAGACGGCCAAAAAAGCGGCGCACAGCTGAGCCCCCGGGGGCGTCCGATGCGCGCCATGCCGCTTTCTCAGGTCACATTCGCGCCCGCCGGACTGGATTTCATAGAGGCCACCTTTGTCTGACGACGGTTAGCAGGTTCTAGGATTAAGCATTCAGGTGACGATTTCGAGATATTTTCATTTTAAAAATTTTCCGTCAGCGCCTGACTGTTTCTTCTCCTCCAGATCGAAGATCGTCAAGTAAACCTGTTCGTACGCCTCCACCATGGTTTTGATGGAAAAGCATTGCTGAACGCGTTGGCGGCAGGCGCCACGATCGATTTCAGAAAGGCGTTCCAGGGCCCGCGCCGCCTCGTTGACGTTATTGACCAGAAACCCCGTCTGCCCGTCTTTGATCACCTCACGGCAGGAGCCAAGGTCCATGGCGATAACGGGCACGCCGGCTGCGTTAGCTTCAGCCAGGACCAGCCCGAACCGCTCCGGGATGGTGTTCAGATGGACCAGTGCGCAGGCGCGCGCGAACAATTCATTTTTTTCCGCTACGCCCACCGGCCCGATATAGATGACTTTGTGATCATCGATGTGCGGCTTGAGTCTTTCCCGATAATAGACTTCATCTTGGATGATTCCAGCGATGATCAAACGCCGGCCGCTCAGCCTAGCGAGCTCGATGGCCAGATGGACGCCCTTATCCGGGTGAATCCGGCCAAGGAAGATCAAGTCGTCGCCGCCGGATTCACGAAGTGGATATAACGCGAGGTCGATCCCGTTATAAACTGTCGCCAGGTAATTTAGCCCCGGCGCGCGATCGGAGTCGCTGATGGAAACAAAATATCCGTCGCGATATTTCTGATAGACGGGCATGATTTTTGGCGACGAGAATCCATGGATGGTAGTGAGGACCGGGGTCTTAACCAGCCGGCTATAGGTTAACGCCATGAAGTCGTAGTGGCTGTGGATGAGGTCAAATTCGGCGGCGCGCTCGAAAACTTCGGAGATGTGAAGGTATTCGGCTACTTTAGGATCGATTGACGAGTCCTCCTCATATCCTCGATCAACCACGGCATGCAGACGAGCGCTGGTGACGGAATCTCGGCTCGCAAATAAGCTTACATCCCAGCCACGGGCGACGAGTCCCTCAGTAATGTTGCTGGCCACCGTCTCCCAGGCGCCATATTGCCGGGGAGGCGTTCGCCAGGCCACCGGCGACAAGACAGCCACTCTTCTACTTGAAATTGTCGCGCTGCTCAATGATCCTCCTTATGCATGGCAGCCAGCACTTCATCGAGGGGGACAGTAGCGAAACCGGTGGCGTGATCGGCCAGACCGTAGGGGATGATCAGTTCGCGGTTGTGGAGGAGGGCGCCGCAAGTATAGACGACATTGGGCACGTAGCCCTCACGCTCGGTTTGGTTGGGTTTGAGCAGAGGTTCGCGGAGGCGACCGGCCACTTTGGCGGGATCATCGCGATCGAGGAGAAAGGCGCCGATGCGGTACTGTCGCAGCGGGCCAACACCGTGGCTGAGTACCAGCCAACCAGCGTCGGTCTCGATCGGAGATCCGCAATTCCCGATTTGAATCAGCTCCCAGGGAAAGGCTGGGCTAAGCGCCGCCTTTCGCTCATTCCAGAAGTGAATGTTGTCGGAAAACATGACGTGGATGCTCTCGTTGTCCTGGCGGGAGA
Source organism: Blastocatellia bacterium (assembly GCA_036274535.1). Lineage (GTDB taxonomy): Bacteria > Acidobacteriota > Blastocatellia > RBC074 > RBC074 > JAJVID01. The sequence goes on along the minus strand of DASUFM010000437.1, from coordinate 1,934 downwards.
GCATGGCATATAGACCATTTATCTTTCGTGGGAAAACGGCCATGCCCTTGTTTTCAGCCGCAGGGCCGTTCAACGTGATGAATCGAAAGCGGAGGAAGTCCGATGTTTCCACGAGTTCCGGCATCACTACCCTGCCGTCGTAGGCGGTGAAAGTCGCGTAATAGACGTAAGTACCGTCGTCATTCCGGAAATGAACGAATCGGGCGTCTTCGATGCCATTCCGTTGAGATGGAGTGGTTGGGAAAATGATGCGCTCAGACAACTCTTGATCAGGCTGGAACTGGACCTCGCAGTTCGACTTGGCCACCATCCAAACTCCATCAGCGGCAGTCTGACGCTCTAACAACCCTTCCGACTGGCGAGACTCGTTCAATTCGGCTTGGATATTGGAGGCGAGTTCTTTGAGTTCGAACCAATCGCCCAGGTTCCGCATGACGCGGCGGGTGAATTCATTGGTCAATCGGAGCTCAAGCAGTTTTCGCTCGAAGAGCGCCTTCTCGTAACGCGGATTCGGAATTTGACGCGGCTCCGTGAGAAATCCGGTGGGATGATGAACCTCGATCCGATGGTCGGCGTGAATAATACCCGTGCGAAAAGTGATGGAGGAAATGTGTCCCTCCCCCGTAGCGCGCAGGCTGAGGATAAAGCGTAAAGCTCCGGTAGGGAGGCCCGACTGATCGGGGTGTGGAATGATCGACGGATTAAACAGAGCCGCCGATTCCAGGGAATACTCGGCAAGAAAATACGAGCCGATCAACAGTTTTCTTTGTTCGGATAATTTCTCATCCATCTCAATCAGCCCGCGGATTTGTTCGAAGCGTTCCAGAAAGACTTTGTGGATCTGTTGGTGCCGCTGGGAGAATTCAGCGGAGACTTCGTCGAGGAGCGAGCCGACCTGGTCTTCGGGCAGCGACATGATCCTGGCGATTATCCTGCCGACCCGTTGGGAATCCCCTGGATTGAATGGTCGCAGAAGAACGCGTGACTGGTCGGGCTTGAGGATTGTGGTCTGGCGTTTGACGTGAATTGACATAGGGCAGTTGTTTCAGGAAGAAGAGACGGCAATCGGCGATTCCTCATCGCCGACGATCGGTTGCTTGAAACTCGTCAGCATATTCTGCGCCAGGCGCATTTCCGCCAGCGAAAGCAAGAAGGCCAGGGTCGATTCCGCCCCCTCATTTCTGTTGATCCGATCCACGTGCAAGCCGTCGCGGCAGCCGCCCGTCTCTGGAGAGTAAAGTTCCAATCCAAGATCATTCCAGCCGATGAACCAGTCGAAAGCGCGTTGCGCCTGTTCGTACCACCACAAGTCCGATGTGACGCGATAGGCTTCAAGACAGGCCGAGAGCGTCGCTTGCGCTTCTATGGGCTGCTGGTCGAAATTGGCGCGCGCGCCGTCACGTGAATAGAATCCGTTAGTTCCAATCGGCCGAAAATGCCCCTTCTCGGATATTTGCAATTCCGTCAGCCATCGGAGGGCCCGTAGCCCTTGTTCAAACACCTCTTGCTGTCCGGTCGCCCGTCCGCTCAGAATCAAGGCGTGCGCGAGCTTCGCATTGTCGTACGACAGGCTTTCTTCAAACCAGAGCCAATTCTGCTGGGCGTTTCTTTCGAAAAGCTCCATGAGCCGGCAAGTGAGTGTCTCGCGGGTTTGGTTGGCCACGCTGGCGCCGCCCAGCCGGCGCAGATATTCATGAATGCCGATGAGCCCGAACGCCCACGCGCGCGGCGAAGTGAGCTCCGTCAGTATAGGCAGCGCCGTCGCAAAGAGTTGTCCGGCCATGATCTGGAAACTCCGATAAGGAGAACGCCCAACTCCCACCCCCAGCGCCCAGAGCGCCCGCCCTTGACAGTCATCTGATCCCCATTCGTCCAGCCAGCGGCGGTCGAAACTCATGTGGTTGTGGAAGCGTTTCGTTTTGAGATCGAAGGCG
>DASUFM010000436.1:0-6709 GCA_036274535.1 Blastocatellia bacterium | reverse complement strand
ACGACACGATTATCGGTGGGCGAAACCACCGGTGAATCGCCGTCGGCCAGCTTTATCACTCGCCCCGTATCCCACGACACGGCGTAAATGGCCTGTGTCTCCCCGGTTGGATCGCTGGTCGGATTCGGGATGTCGCCCGCGGCGTTCGGCGGACCTCCGCGCACGTAGACCACCCATCTGCCGTCGCGGGTGAACGAAAGATCGGTCAGTTCCTGCCCGTCGTCTTCGTTATATTGAGTCAACTGGCGAGCCTTGAAATCCGGGCCTTCGGCGGCCCAGACGTTGCGTTTGCCCTGGGCGTCGAAGACCCAGGCGATACGGCTGCCCTCAGGCGCCGCAACCAGGTCGGTCGGGAATGGGGAGCTTAAAACCTGTTCGAGAGTGAACCCGCTGTTTTGCCGCGCGGAAGAGCGCGAAGGGTGGAGAGAGTCACTCGCCCCAATAACAAACACTGAAACGAGGCAGAACAGAGCCAGGAGCAGGGCTTTTTTCATTTCGATCCTCTTTATATTGTTTTTAGTCGGGTGTTGAAGATTGCCTGTCGCTTAACGCAACCAGTGGGGCGCAGCCTGTGTCCCAATATTATGGGGCGCAAACCGGTCTGTACTACGACCCCCAACTATAATTCAACTCTTGCGGGAAAACGAAGGAGCGCGCGGAATCAAAAATTTTCTTCCGCGCGCTGCAAGGCCATCTAAACCTCTCGTTCAATAAACGCCAACTCACAAATCGCTAGCTTTAACGGAAGACGGGCGAGATCCCGCCGCCCGCAATCTGTGTCACTTAAGAATTCAGGAGAGATTTTATGAAACTATGCTCGAAGTGTGGCCAGAGCTTTGCTGAAGGATTCACCTTTTGCCCGAAAGACGCCGCGAGGCTCGAAAAATACGACCTGCGCGCGCGCATCAGGCGCGATGATGAGTTCCATTTCCTGATCCGGAGCGAGTCGTTAATAACCAGATTGAGGCGTGAATTGGCGAGCGCCTTCGGCGAGTTAAAAGCCAATCCGCGCGTTTTTCTGCGCGGGTTGCTGCACGGCGAAGGAAACACGCGACAGCGGAAGAGATTGCTGGGAGCGGGATTCGCATCGGGGCTGCTCGTTTACGCCTCGATTATCATGGCGGTCACGCTGATCGGCATCCTCAAACTCTCGATGTCCAAATCGGACGTGAAGGCCATAGAAGATCAATATCCCCTGAACGAGGTCAGGCTCCTCTTGCCGACTGTCAGGACCGAGAAAGACCAGGCGAAATCAGGCGATGGATTGCTCGGCGGAAGTCTGCGGAGCAAACAGAATCCAGGAGGCGGAGGCGGAGGCAATCATCAGTTGCGGGCCAGCAAAGGCGGGACGCCCACCCCTTCATTGAGCCAGCAATTGGCGCAGCCTCTCCCCGCCCCTCCGGTAATCGAGCATTCGACGCTCGTCATCCAACCTACAGTATATGCCGATCCGAATTCGATGAGACATGTGAAAGGACCGGTTGGAATGCTGGACAGTCCCCCTGACGCTCCTCCTTCGCCTGGTTCCGGCCCTGGAACTGGAATAGGGCCGGGTAACGGCCAAGGCTACGGACCAGGCCATGGCGGTAACGTCGGCAAAGAAGCTATGCGTATTGGAGGCGGAGCTCCTACCGGTTTGGGCGACGGCGTACCCTCTATGTCCGAAAAACTAAAACCGACTATTCTCTATCGTGAAAGAGCCAAATACACCGAACAGGCCCGTCTGAACAAAGTCCAGGGCACTGTTCTGCTGACCATCGTCTTCGGCGCCGACGGGCGCATCCAGGACATCCGCACGATTCGCGGGCTGCCGGACGGATTGACCGAAACCTCCATCGAGGCGGCCAAGAAAATACGCTTTCACCCCGCGGTTCTAAACGGAAAGCCTGTGGGCGTGCGCGCCACTCTCGAATTCACTTTCAACCTTTACTGACACCGTGCCCCGCCGTGGCCGCAGCCGCGCGGAGACACAGAGTCAGGGAGTGAGTTGGACGGAGAATGATGAGCGAATCTCTTCACTCTCTTCGTTCCCGCTCTGTGTCTCCGCGCGGCTGTGGCAGTTCATCTGAGGCGCAGCGCTAACGGAAAGTAACTTTCAGATAAAAATCAGGCGGTGAGGATTTGGACCAGTCTGTTTGTGAGTTGCCTCAACTTAGCGTCGTTCAACCTACCCGCTTGATAAAGGATGATGCTGGAATCTGCGGTGAAGAGGCGATTAGGGCGAGCGTTGCTGTCCTGCTGTAGTCCCCCAGAGGAGAAATCGGTTTTGGAGAGTGGTATAGCGTAGTTGTCAGTCACCGCCCTGGACGTGATCTGGCAGAGGATCACATCATCACCAGTAAGCGCAGCAACCACAAGAGCAGGACGGCGTTTGTTGGCGCTCAGATCCGAGAATGGAAAAGGAACGACAACAACATCGCCCTTTACAAATTTGCCCATGCTTCTTCCTCCTCCGGCAGTTCCCAGTCACGCCGTAACATGGATTCAGAAGCCAGCATCGTTTGGAGCGCGTCTGAAGATTTCTCCCGCGCCACCATCTCGGAAACAAAATCGAAGACGATACTCAGCTTGCTCACTGGCAATCGCCTGAGCTGTTCTTCAATTTGCGCAATCGTAATATTCAATTCCGTTTCCATAGTTTAATTGTATACGCCTCTGAACATATGGAGTCAATCTTCATGCGCGCAGATGCTCTTTCAAAAACTTTCCGGTATGGGATGCCTTCACATCCATAATTTCTTCAGGCGTTCCGACCGCGACTATTTGCCCGCCTTCGTCGCCGCCTTCGGGTCCGAGGTCTATGATCCAGTCGGCGGTCTTGATCACGTCCAGGTTATGTTCGATGACAATGAGCGAGGCGCCGGCTTCGAGCAGCCGGCGGAATGAGGAGAGCAGTTTGTTGATATCGTCGAAGTGCAGGCCGGTGGTCGGCTCGTCGAAGATGTATAGCGTATGATCGCCCGCGCGCCTGGTCAGGTAAGAGGCCAGTTTGACGCGCTGAGCCTCGCCGCCAGAAAGCGTCGTCGCCGACTGTCCCAGCCTCAGGTAACCGAGCCCTACGTCGTCCAGGACTTTCAATTTGCCGGCGATGCGGTTGCTGTGCGCAAAGAAGGCCATGGCCTCGCGCACGGTCATGTTCAGAACCTCGTGTATGTTCCTGCCGCGGTATTTGACGTCCAGGATCGAAGACTTGAACCGCGTGCCCTTGCATTCCTCGCAAACCAGTTCGACGTCGGCCAGGAACTGCATTTCGACGGTCACCGTGCCGTCGCCTTCGCACACGTCGCATCGCCCGCCCGGGACGTTGAACGAGAAATGGCTGGCGTTGTAGCCGCGCGCCTGGGCCTCGCGCGTCGAGGCGAAGGCTTCGCGGATCGCGTCGTAGACCTTGATGTAAGTCACCGGATTCGACCGCGGAGTGCGTCCGATCGGAGATTGATCGACGAGGATGGCGTCGTCCACGAATTTGGCGCCGTCGAGATACGCGAAAGCTCCGACTTCCCCCTGCCAATCTCCGCGCTGGCTCTTCAACCCCGCGTAGAGGCAATCGTGCACCAGTGTCGATTTGCCTGAACCAGAAACGCCGGTGATGCAAACGAGCGCGCCGAGCGGGATCGTCACGTCAATGTTTTTCAGATTGTGTTCGCGCGCGCCGCGCAGGACGAGCCGTTTTTTACCCGCCGCGCGATGCTCTTTAGGCGTTTTGATCTGGGCTTCGCCGCGAAGATATTTCCCGGTCAGCGAAGCCTCGTCCTTCAGCAGCCCTTTGAAATCGCCCTCGAAAACGACCTCGCCGCCGAGTTCGCCGGCGCCGGGGCCGATATCAATGACGTGATCGGCGGCGCGCATCATCTCGGCCTCGTGCTCGACCACGAGCACCGTGTTTCCGATGTCGCGCAGGTTCTTCAACAATCCTATCAACCGGGCGCTGTCGCGCGGGTGCAGCCCAATGCTCGGCTCGTCCAGCACGTACAGGGCGCCGACCAGCGACGATCCCAGATGGGTCGCAAGTTGAATCCGCTGCGCCTCGCCGCCCGAAAGCGTCGAAGCCAGGCGGTCCAGCGTCAGGTAATCCAGCCCGACGTCAAGCAGGAATTTCAAACGCGAGCGAATTTCGACCAGCAACCGGTCGGCGATGGAGGCCTGCTCCTCGGCGAGCGAGAGCGCGTTGAAAAACGCCGCCGCGTCCTTGATCGAAAGACCGCAAACCTCGGGCAGCGTCTTACCGCCCACGAAAACGTCGCGGGCTTCGGCGCGCAAACGGCCCCCCTTGCAATCAGGACATCGCGTGTAGCCGCGGTATTTCGACAGCATGACACGCACGTGCAGCTTGTATTTCTTCGTCTCCAGCCAATCGAAGAGTCCCTTGACGCCCTCGAACCCGTCCCGGCCATCGATCACGGCTCGCTGCTGCTCCACGGCAAGGTCGGCGAAAGGCTTGTTCATCGGAATTCCTTCGCGCCGGGCGAACTTCTTCAATTCGGTCCGCCACCATTCGAATTGCGGCTTTGTAAAAGGCTCAATGGCGCCGTCCTCAAGCGACAGCTCGCGGTTCGGAATCACCAGGTTCATGTCCAGCCCGATTGTGTTACCGAACCCCTGACAGGTCGGGCAGGCTCCGAACGGATTGTTGAAACTGAAGAGGCGCGGCTCCGGCAGGGTATAGCCCAGCCCGCAATTCTTGCATTCGAATTTTTCCGAAAACGACAGGAGTTGAGGGTTATCGCCGATGATTTGAATCACCGCCTGTCCGTGTCCTTCACGGAAACAGGTTTCGAGCGAATCGACCAGACGGCTGCGCGAATCCGGCCGGGCCACCAGCCTGTCGACCAGAACGTAGACGCCCTCGAAATCTTTCCCCCCGTAGCTGTCCGGCGTTTGCAGTTCGATAGTCTCGTTCTTAGCTGCGTTGTAAAGCCGTGTGAAGCCGCGCCCCATCAGACTCATCAGGTGAGCCTTGACGTTTATTGAAGCGGCGGAAGACTTCTTAGCGCGCTTCTTTTTTGCCCGGTCGCTAACGCTCCTGGCGCTGTTTACCGCGGTCGCCGCCACGGGATCGCCGCCCTCGCCGGCGACGGCGCCTGCCGAGGCCGGAAAGAGGACGTAAAAACGGGTCCCCTCGGGCAATGATGGCGAGAGCAGCGCCTCGGCAATGGATTCCGGCGTGTCACGTTTGACCGTCGAGCCGCAGCGGCGACAGATGGTCACGCCGACCCGCGCGTAAAGCAGCCGCAAATAGTCGTAAATCTCCGTCTGGGTGGCGACGGTCGAACGCGGGTTGCGCGTGGAATTCTTCTGGTTGATCGCTATCGCCGGACAAATGCCGATTACCTCGTCGACGTCTGGCTTGTCCATACGCTCCAGGAACTGCCTGGCGTAAGCCGAGAGCGACTCGACATAGCGCCGCTGGCCCTCGGCGTAAACCGTGTCGAAGGCCAGCGAGGATTTGCCGGAACCACTCACGCCCGTCACCACCGTGAGCGAATTTACAGGAATCGCAAATGAGATGTTCTTGAGATTGTTGACGCGCGCGCCGCGCACGGCGATATTGTCGAGATCAGACATTAACCACTCCGGAATATGGGATTGCGGATTGCGGATTTCTATGATGAACGCCCATGAAACCAAAATAGAAGAAGGGCGACAACAATCGGAGAGGGATTTACCTTGGATCGGAAATCCGCAATCCGCAATCCGCAATCCCTACTCCCTACTCCCGATATTTTTCTATAATCGCGAAACTACTATTTTAACGGAACCCGACTGAGGCTGACAATCGGGTGAGTCATGTGACATACTTCCCGCGTTTCCTTCATAGGATTTATCCGAATTTTTACTTCACGGAAACAAGAGACGTTTATGGATGCCCCACAAAGATTATCAGCGCTGCGCGCATGGCTTGATCCATGCAATATGGGGGGGGAAGTCCTCTACCGCTCGCGGGGCTGATTCTTATCCGAAGATCACAACCGGAGGAAAACAGATGAGAAGATTGGGATTGATCATCGCCAGCGCGGCATTGACCCTCACATTCGCGGCAGTCGCGTTCGCGCAATCGGGCGACGAAAAAGACCTGCCATATGTCAAACGCACAACATTGGCCGTCCGCTACTCTGAGAACAAGAAAACGTCGGTCGACCTGAAAGGGACTTCGCTGGCGCCGCGAGTGCTCGGCAAAATCGATGTCTCGTACAAGAAGAACGACGCCCGTATCAAGCTCAAGGTCGAGAACCTGGACAGCCCACAAGTGCTCGGGCCGTTTTACACGACCTACGTCGTCTGGGCAGTCACGCCCGAAGGCCAGACTGAGAACCTGATGGAATTGCCCAGCGGTTCCATCGTCGAGGGCCAGACGCAAAGTCTGGCGCAGACCTTCGGCGTGATCATTTCCGCCGAACCGCATAGCGCCGTCAAGACGCCTTCGCAAAAAATCGTCGCCGAAACGACGCTGCCTAAAAAGTCGGGCTACGGAGTCCAGACCACTCAGGCCGAATACCGCGCCGACAAGGGCAGTTTCTATGAGACTCAGGAAGATTCTATTTTGAAGCCTGATTACACCACGCCGCGGCTTGTGCTGGGAGCGCGACGCTCGATCGACATCGCCCGCCGCGCCGGCGCGAAGGAATTCGCCAAAGATGAGTTCAAGCAGGCCCAGGAGAAGCTGGCGACGCTCGAACAGATCTGGCCGTACAACCTGAAAGCCGACACG
>DASUFM010000435.1:0-8256 GCA_036274535.1 Blastocatellia bacterium | reverse complement strand
CGCTTGCTTACGCGCGCGGTACTGTATCAATCCCTCAATTCCGGCAGTTCGCCCTGCTCGTAAAGCTGCTTCATTTTACGCCGCTGTAGTTTTCCACTGGTCGTTCTCAACAGCGTGCCCACTGGAACGAGCGCAATCCGATAAACATCCAATCCAGTCGCTTCTCGAATCCGGGATGCGACGGCCTGGCGCAGAGGTTCTCTTTCTTCGCGGGCGTCGGCTTCGGCCAGAATCACCAGCCGCTCTTCGCGACCGTCACTGACGCTGAAAGCGGCCAGATTTCCGCGTTTGATTCCGGGTAAATCGCGCGCCGCGAGTTCTATGTCCTGTGGATAGTAATTGGCGCCCCTGATGATGATCAGTTCCTTGCTCCGCCCGCAAATAAAAAGTTCCCCGTCCGCCATATAGCCCAGATCGCCCGTGCGCAACCATCCATCCCGCCAGGTCTCGGCCGTCGCTTCGGAATTCCTGAAATACCCGCGAGCGACGCTGGGTCCCCGGACGGTGACCTCTCCGATTTCGCGTTCAGGCAGCGGCGCCCCTTCTTCGTTGATAATGGCCACCTGATGATCGGGAAGTGGGAAGCCGCAGGAAACTATCTCGTTTAACCTGCCGTTATTTTCGATCGCCGGATTCGCTTTTCCCAGTTTGAGAGATTCCGCGTCAACCCGGTCAATCCGCAACGGCGCGCCGTGCTGATGTATGCTGACGGCCAGCGTGGACTCCGCCATCCCGTAACTCGGCAGAAAAGCTTCAGCGCGAAACCCTGCGGGCGCCAGGCGCTCGGCGAAAATCCGCAATGTCGGGGCGTGAATCGGTTCGGCGCCGCAGCCTGCGATGCGCCAACAGCTCAGGTCCAGCGCGTCCAGGTCGCTGTCGCGAAGGCGCTTGACCACCTGCGCATAGGCGAAATTCGGAGCGTAACTTATCGTCCCTCTATACTTGTCTATCGCTTTCAGCCAGACCCTGGGATCGCGGGCGAAGGAAGTTATCGGCAGAATGACTACATGCCGGTTCATGATTATCGGCGCTAAAATGAAACCGATCAGCCCCATGTCGTGATAGTGGGGCAACCAGCTTATTCCCATTTCATGGGGGCCGGCGTTCAGTCCCTGCGGGCCCAGAAACGCGACGGCGTTGGCCATCAAATTCGAGTGCGTCACCATGACCCCTCTGGGCGCGGTGGTGCTGCCTGAAGTGTACTGCAGGAAACAAATGTCTTCAGGAGATACCGGCGGCCGGTCAAACGGCGGCGGCGCGCCGGCGAAAGATTCCTCCGTCGTAATCAATCGCGCGTCTTCGGTCGCGCGGCTCAGCGCCTGTTCGGCGAACGGCTTTGACGACTCGCTAGTCAGCAGCGCTTTGGCGCCGGCGTCATCAATAATCCTGGCCGCAGTGGCGAGAAAATGCTCGCCTGCTTTCGTCGCCATCGGCGCCGAAATAGGCGCGGGAACGACTCCTGCGATGACGCATCCCAGAAAACTCGTAACGAATTCCCGGGCTTCAGCCATCATCAACACCAGACGGTCGCCTTTCATAAATCCGAGGCCGGAAAGATGAGCGGCGCGACGCTCGGCCTCGGCGTAGAGGCTCGTATAACTGAAATAGCGCTCCTCGCCGCCCGGACCCAGAAAGCGCATTCCGGCCTCCGGCGCCCCATGGAGTCTATCCAGGGCCGTGATTAAAGTCCCGGCAGTAAGCCCCTCTAAAGGCGTCTCATTTGGATGGCTCTGCGACATAAATGGCTTGTCTGGATATACGTTTATCCGAACCTGGTATTGGCGCTTAGGCAAAATAGGATTCTAAGGTTTTTCAGTGTATATAGGGTCTTCAAGTGGAACGGCTATTCTTATTGAAGATGGCCTGATGCCTGATGTAACCGGCGGGGATTTTATCCATGAAGCGATGGCAAGTCAATCAGATCGTTTGAAATCGAGCATGGCGTGACCTTCGTACCGTATTGCGCCACAAAGCTTGAAACCGTCTCATGCAACGAATATTATTGGCGCGTCGACAGCCAGAAAGGAGCGATCAATAATGAAAACTTCACCCAAACTGACACAGGCTTTGCTGGGCATATTCGCGCTGGCTGCGATTTCAATGAGCGCATTAGCCCAGACGCCGCGCGGACCTCTTAACGGCCCTGGCGCGGTTCCTCCTCTGCTATCGGCGCAATCGGAAGCCGGGGACCATAAAGCCGGGTCGTTGCTGTTCTTCAACTACTACACTTCGGGCGTAGCCGACAGCGCTGGTCAAAACACTCGCATTAACATTACGAACACCAACAACACTGCGCCGGTGTCCGTTCATCTCTTTTTCGTAAATGCGGATGACAGCGGCGTCGCCGACAGTTTCATCTGTCTGGCGCCCAATCAGACGGCGTCTTTCCTGGCGTCCGACGTCGATCCGGGAACGACCGGGTACATCATCGCGGTAGCCTCGGATGACGCGGGCCGCCCTGTGGTGTTCAATCATCTGATCGGCGACGAGTACGTTAAGATGACGACAGGCCATGCGGCCAATCTCGGCGCCGAGGCTTTCACGGCGCTCGGCCCGGCCGGCGCGCTCGTGGGATGCGATTTCAATTCGACTTTGGCGGTATTGAACTTTAACGGGGCGGTGGGAGGTTACAATCGTGCGCCCCGCGTTCTTGCGCTCGACAGTTTCAGCTGTCCGGCCGACGGCGCCGACACACTACTGATTATCAACCGAATCGGCGGCGATATGACATCCGCCGGCGCCGAAATCGGCTCTTTGACCGGTCTGGTCTATGACGACTCCGGCGCTTCTGGCAGTTTCTCATTCACGACCGATCGGAGCCAGTTCCAGGGGAGCGTCACAAGTTCTTTCCCCCGAACCACGCCTCAGATCTCGTCTCTGGTCCCGTCCGGACGCAGCGGCTGGCTGAAGTTCTCCTCACAGGCTGACAACGCCTACCTTGGCGCGGTGATCGTCATGAACGCCAATCAGGACGACTTGCGCGCTTTCAACGGCGGTCACAACCTGCACAAGCTGGCGCTGGCCGCGAACGCTCAAATTACAATCCCTATCTTCCCTCCGGACTGCCTGTGGCAGTTCGATGGGGCAGGTTTGCGCTAAATCGACCCAACCGCGTCCGGATGTTATCAGATTTATCCGGCCGCTCTTCCTTAGGAGGAATATGAAGAAGCTGATTATCAGCATGATCGTCGCCGCCAGCATCGGCGCCGCTTCACTTGCTTCGACCTTGGCCGCTCCCTTCACCGTCAGAATCAGGGCTGAAATTCCGTTCGATTTTAACGTTGGAAAAAAGAAGTTGCCGAAAGGCGAATACCTGATCGAGTCAGTAGGCGACTCTGGCACGCTGGCCATCCGCAACGCCGATAAAGGCAAGTCTGTGGTATTCAATACCATCAGAAGCAAGCCGACCGACGGTAATAAGGCGAAATTGGTCTTCCATCGCTACGGCGACCAGTATTTCCTCGCCAGAGTCTGGGACCAGTCGAGCGAAACCATCCTGAAGCTCAATAAATCCAGCCTCGAGAAACGCATCGCGAAACAACTCAAGAAGGAAAACAATCCGGATGAAGTGAACGTAAGCGACAAATAGTCATTACAGCCACAGAGCCACAGAGACACAGAGAAAGAGAGATAATGGCGAATTCCTGCGCCCTTTCTCCTCTCTGTGTCTCTGTGTCTCTGTGGCGGATTCACAACCCCAAGGCGCCCATAATCGCATCGCGGTCAGCGGGGACGCGCGTAAAGGCGTTGGCGTAGCGCGATTCAATGGCTATTTTTTTGCCGCCCTTGCCGAGGAAGCCGAGCGCGCCGGCGTGATAGTTGACTGTATAATCCGGATCCTTCAGGACATGGCCGGTGAGAATGGCCACGACATCCTCGTCGGGACTGACAGTACCTGCAACCACCATTTTTCTGAGGCCGGCGAGCGTAACCGCCGACGCCGGCTCACAGCCGATGCCGTCCAGCCCGATCATCGCCTTCGCGTCAGCGATCTCCTGTTCAGTCACCTGCTCTACCTCGCCTTCCGACCACAGCAATCCGCGTATGGCTTTCGGCCATGAGAGCGGAGCGCCGATCTTGATCGCCGTAGCCAGCGTGTTTGCGTTCATGACCGGCTCCAATTTCAAATCCGCGTCCTGAAGGTCGTGTTCCCCCTTCCACATCCGATAGAGCGGGTTGGCGCCTTCGGCCTGGACGATGGTGATCTTCGGCATTTTTGAGATGACGCCGAGTTCGAGCAGTTCGTGGAAACCTTTTGCGATCGCCGACGAGTTGCCCAGATTGCCGCCCGGAACGATTACGCGATCCGGCGCTCGCCATCCGCGCTGCTGCGCCATTTCGAACGCGATCGTCTTTTGGCCTTCCAGGCGAAACGGGTTGACTGAGTTGAGCAGGTATAGCCGCGACCGGGTCGCCACTTCACGCACCAGCCGCATCGCGTCGTCGAAATCGCCGTCAATCTGCATTACGATCGAGCCATAATCGAGAGCCTGCGAAAGTTTCCCGAGCGCTATCTGACCTGACGGAATAAAGACGAACGCTTTTATTCCGGCGCGCGCGGCGTATGCGGCCATCGAAGCCGAAGTGTTTCCGGTGCTAGCGCAGGCCACGCCGGTCGCGCGCAGGCGCTTCGCCTGCGTGATCCCCGTGGTCATCCCCAGATCCTTGAACGATCCGGTCGGATTCATCCCCAGGTGCTTGAACGAGAGGCGCTTCATTTTAGCGTATGCGGCGGATCGCGGCGCGTCCCAGATCGGCGTATTCCCTTCCACCATCGTGATGATCCTGGCTTCGTCGGCTTCGGGCAGCAGTTCGCGGAAGCGCCACACGCCGCTCTGATCGATGGTTTTAGACGACGCGCGACGCGAATCCCAGATTCGCGTCAGATATTCGCCCTGAAAGCCGTCGACGTCGTGAACGACATCGAGAAGGCCGGAACATTTTGAACAGGTGTAAATTCTCTGCGACGTCGGGAAATTGGTTTGGCATTTGATGCAGCGGAGTGAAGGCATAGTCTTATGAAATTGCGTTTGTAGTTCCGCCTTATGGTCTTTGAGAAATAAATGCGACGACGACTTGGCGCGGGTTGTTTACCCGCGCCCTCCCCCGCCGAAGAAGCGCGGGTAAACAACCCGCGCCACACAGCGGAACTACAAACGATTATTGAGAGGGCTTATCAAGTTCAAAAGCAAGATGAATGGAGCGCACGGCTTCAGCCGCGTCGGACTCAGAGACGATCAGCGAGATGTTGCGTTCGGAGGACCCCTGCGAGATGGCGATCACGTTGACCTGGGAGGCGCCGAGCGCGGCGAAGACCTTGCCTGCGATGCCAGGCGTGCCCTGCATACGGTCGCCGACCACGGCGACGACGGCGATCGAATCGTATGCCGAAACGTCTTCGATATGGTTCAGCATCAAATCGAATTCCAGCGTCGAGCGAAGCGCTTTCACCACGCGCGCGGCCTCCGACGAATTAACCACAAAGCAGATGTTATTCTCCGATGAGGCCTGAGCGATCATCAGGATGTTGGCGCGCTCAGCGGCGACCGCGGCCAGGGCCTTCGCGGCGATGCCCGGTATGCCCTGCATGCCTTTGCCGCTGATCGTGATCAGGCTCACGTGGCGGATCGAAGTTACGGCCTTGACGCCGCGAGTCGACGGGCGCCCCTGGACGCTGATGCGCGTGCCCGAATTATCCGGGCTGAAACTGTTGAGGATGCGGATCGGGATGCCCTGTCTGTAAACCGGCAGAATCGTCTTGTGGTGCAGCACCTTCGCGCCGTAATAGGCCAGTTCGGAGGCCTCGCTGTAGCTGATCTCGCGTATCGTGCGAGCTTCAGGCACCTCGCTCGGATTCGCCGTCATCACGCCATCGACGTCAGTCCAGATCCAGACCTCGTCGGCGTCCATCGCCGCGCCGATGATCGACGCGGTGTAATCGGAGCCGCCGCGACCCAGCGTCGTCTGCGCGCCTTCCTTCGTCGCGGCGACGAAGCCGGTGATGACCGGTATCTCGCCCTGTTCGAGCAGCGGCGTCAGTTTGTCGCGCGTCTGCTGCCGGGTCTCGTCCATCAGCGGCTCGGCCTGGCCGAACTGGTCGTCGGTGATTATCAGTTCGGTGGCTTCGATTGAGCGCGAGGGCAGTCCGCGTTCGGCGATCGCGCACGACAGGATCGGCGCGCACATCATTTCGCCCAGCCCTGAGATCGCGTCGAGCGTGCGCGGCGTCAGTTCGCGCACCATCGTCAATCCCTTGCACAGGGTCTCGAAACGCTCTATCCGCTGGCGCACCATCTCGATCGCCTCGCGGCGCCGCGCGGCGTCGCCGGGCGTGAGCAAGTGTATGGCCTGGCGATGCGGCTCGTGCAGGTCGTCGCTGACAGTCTTGTGATAATAACCGCCGACGGCGTTCTGCGCCGCGGAGATCAGCTTGTTAGTCACGCCGCCCATCGCCGAAGTGACGACCACGACTTTATGACCTTCTTTGGCGCTCCCGACCGCCAGATCGGCGGCCTGAGCGATGCGTTCGGCGCTTCCTACAGAAGTGCCGCCGAATTTCATTACGATTAACATAGATGTCAGATGCTAGATGTCAGATGTCAGATGTCAGATGTCAGATACGGATGTTAGCGTGGCGCGTCAGCGGCCAGCAGCCTGCCGGCGACTCACATGCTGACATCCGACATCTAACATCTGACATCTTCTGACATCTGTCATCTACAGAAGCCCCTTCGCCACTAGCAACTCGGCGTTCAGCAAGGCCGCGCCGGCCGCGCCGCGGATTGTGTTGTGGCTGATGAGCGTAAATTTGAAATCGAAGATAGTGTCTTTCGAGATGCGCCCGACCACCGTGGCCATTCCGTTTTCGGCGTCGCGATCGAGTCGCGGCTGCGGGCGGTCTTTTTCAAATCGGACGATCACCGGGCGCGCCGGCGCGGTCGGCAACTTCAACTCCTGCGGCAGGCCGGTGAAATTCGACAGCGCTTCGACGACCTGTTCGACAGCGGCCTGTTTGCTCAACTTCACGCGCACCGATTCAAGATGGCCGTCCTGGACGGGAACTCGATTGCATTGGGCGCTGACCTTGAACGGCGCGGATTCGATCTTCGCGCCGGTGAACCTGCCGAGGATCTTCTGCGGCTCGACCTCCACTTTCTCTTCTTCGCCGCCGATGAACGGCATCACATTGTCGATGATGTCCATCGAGGCCACGCCGGGGTAACCCGCGCCCGAAATCGCCTGCATGGAGGTCATCATCACGGCTTCGAGGCCGAAAGCCTGCTGCAGAGGCGCGAGCGCCATCACCAGGCCAATAGTGGTGCAGTTGGGATTGGTCACCAGGTAACCGCGATCATACCCTCGGTTCTTTTTCTGTACGGAAATGACGTCCAGGTGATCGGGATTGATTTCGGGAACGACCAGCGGCACGTCTTCGGGCATTCGATATGACGACGAATTGCTGATTACGGGAAAGCCGGCGGCGGCGAACGCGGCTTCGGCCTCGACCGCGATATCCGACGGCAAACTTGAAATCACCAGGTCACAATCGAGCGGCGGTTTACAGCCGAAAACTTTTATGCCTTTGGCCGCCTCGGGCATTTCAAAAGGAAGCTTCCAATTGCAAACATCAACGAAACGTTTGCCTTCGGAGCGATCCGAAGCCGCCAGCGCCGTCACTTCGAAATTGGGGTGATTGCGCAGCATGTGAATCAACCTTTGGCCGACTGTCCCGGTCGCGCCGAGAATTCCAACACGTCTCTTTACCTGAGATGTCATTTTCCTACCGCCTTCAAATCCTGGATCAGTACCGCGAGCGGCAGCGAGTGCGCTCCAAATCAGGAATCCGCCCGCTGCCGCTCGCGGTACTGATCCGCACACTCATTTGCAACTCGCTCTGGTTATGACCGCAACCCGCTTTAATTGCAGAAGCCCTGCGAAGCGCATGTTCGCAGGGCTGAGATACGAACTCCTTATGAGCAAATGAGAATGGTAGGCGGCGACAGGCTATGGTGTCAAGAAATGATCGCAAGGCCGTCTGTTATAGCTCGCTGAAATTGCGTCCATGGGCTACAATGAGAAAGGTTTGCGATTATACGGCGCAGGCTTGCAATCCTCTCGTATTAACGTATATTACCGAGATCTTACCACAATCAGAGAATCTGGAATTGAAAAATTGCGCGATTCATCTCCACTCAAGCCTCGCGGCTATGAATGGAGTATTCTCGCGCGGGAATGATAAACAGGACCTACAGGTCT
>DASUFM010000434.1:0-3208 GCA_036274535.1 Blastocatellia bacterium | reverse complement strand
ACGTTCGGCGTCTTCGGGCAGCAGAAACCGCCGGCCTGATAAACTCTCCGCCGCCTTCTTCACCGCCGCCACATAGCCGGCGTGATCGTGATAGCGCTCTTCCAGCGACAAGCGCGGATCGTCTGTCGAGAATCGTTCAGCTTTCGTCTTAGCGAAGGGGATGAATCCTCCGGCGAAGCCACAGCCGCGCCCTTTGTAAAAACCCGTGCGCATGACGTTCCAGCCCAGATACGAGCCGAGTGGCGCCTGATGCAATGCTGATGAAACGCCGCTTGTCTCGTTGCCGTCGACGTCCACTTTCGGAACGAGCATGGGCAGGACACGCCTGATGACCGGCGGCTGCAACGTCATCACGCCAGACAAGTCACCGTATTTGAATTCCGGTCCGAAATCGTAATCGAACAATGGATTGATAAGGTTGTCAGGCAGCGGCATACCAGGAATCGACGGGAAGCCCATCGCCCTGTGATTGGGGGGCGCGAGTTGACTCTGATCCAAACGCGGGTAGACGCTAGGCGGCGGTTCCAGATCCTTCATAACCCAATCCGTCAGCGCGACTATTAACGCGCGCATTGTTTCTGATTGGGGGTTGGGATTGTTGGGCAATTCGCAAGCGCCCTGCGCGGCGGCGACTTCAGAGCTGAAGCCGCCGCGCCCGCCGCCATGTGTCGTGCCGGGAAAGTAATAGCGGCGCGCGTTCGGCGGCAATGGAATGTCCACGTCCGCTTTTGTTCCGAGCAGATTCGGTGACATTCGCAGTCCCCAGAATTCCGCCGAACCGAAAGTCTCAAAAATCTTCGGGCAGGTTTTCGTTCTCCGGCAACGGTCAAGCATGCTCGTCCTCTTTTGACCGCGCGCGGTGTCATCGTACTCGCCCCACCAGAGCGGAGCCTCGCTGCCCGCTTCATACAAATTCGCCGCGCCGCCGGGAGTGGCGAAGCGTATGTTCATCGCCAATTGTCGTCCCGCGATGTGGTCGTTCGCGCCATCCCATACGATGCGGTCGGCTTCGTCCTGATTGAAGCCCAGATGAATGAAGGTCTTGATGAAATTGCCAGACTGCGAAACACCCTGGGCGATCACATGGGTCACGCGCCCGGCGATCGGGTTGGCTGTGCTGGTTTCGTCCTTTGCCTCCCTGCGGAAAAATGAAACGATGTCACGCGTCGCCGCAAAGCCGATACCGAGCACGAGCGGATCTTTCGCGGCGTAGCTCAGTTCATAGAGATACGCCGGATCGAAGCCACCTCTCATGCATACTTTGTTCGGGTCGGGCGCGCCGGGAAAAGGCGTCTTGCCGCAATCGGCGAAGGCCCAATCCGCGCCGGAAACCGCGACGAGCGCGCCTTCTTCGGAAGCCCGCTTTGTAAGCCTGGCCTTGGCCGTGTCCAGGCTGGCGGTTTCGTGCGCGACTGGCAGCGATAAAGTGTTCGCGCCGGAGGGCATGTCGCTGAAGCGGGCGAGGGCCTGACCTACGATACTCGACCCGTCTGGATTTTTGGCGACCGGAACAGTGATCCTTTCCGCTCCAGGTCGTGGCGGAAGATCGCCTTGCCAGCCGCTGTGCAGAATGACGTAACCACGCTTCAGAAAAAACTCCTCACCTGATTCTCCCGCGCCGCCGCCCGCCACGCCAAATGACAGCGTGGTGATGCGATTACCTCGATTCGGCACGGCGTAAAGCAGCGCGCCGTTTGCCTTCGATAAATCCACTGGCTTGACGAGCGTGAAGGTCGCAATGTATTCGACCATTCCGCGCGTATTGCGCGGCGCGAACTGAAGGTCGGTAATGATCGTATTATGCGGATCTTTGGGATTGAGCTCGCCATAGGCCTTTCCGATAAGAATTTCGTATTGCCCTGCGGCGCCGAAAGACCTGCCTTCATAAGCGGGCGATTGTCTCTGTTCGATCACAATGCGCGTTATCCGCGCCTCCGCAGTCACGGAGCAAATAAGCGTGACGGCGATCGCAAAACAAACATCCAACAACTTTGGCGCTCCTGGCGATTTTAGGATGAAGCGGCGACGCGTAAGCGGCGTTTTCATATGATTGATTACTTTTTGATGTAGAACTGATCCAGGAATTCATAGCGTGCCCGCGCCTTATCGGCTTCGGCGCGGGTATTCACGTCAATGACGATGCGCTGCCCCTCGCCGAACTTCGGCCAGTTGGGCAATCCCTTGCCGTTCGGATTCCCGGTCTTGATGAAATTGGCGAAGTACTCCTGCATAACTTGCGAGACTTTGTAATCCTCCGGCGTCCATGCGTAGACCTTGTTCAAATCCAGGTTGCCCATCGCGTACTCTATCTCCGCCGAGTGAACCGCGCCGCGCGATCGAGGCCGCGGATTGGCCGCCGCCTGCTGTCCCCGCACGACGCCTCCAGCGAGTCCCGGCTGGGCATCACCCATCTCCGCCCGCATCGCCGGACGAGGGCGAGCGTAAAGATAATAGTAAGTCGGCTTGCCGCCGGTCTTCGTCGCCACGTCCACCCATTTCCATGTGCTGTAGCTGATAAAGCGATCACTCGACAAATCCTGCGCGGCGTCCATCACTTCGGTTTCGTTCGTCGCAGGATAGAGTTTAAAGACTTCTTCGCCCTTGCCGGGATAGAGCCTTTCGAGCGCCTTACGATAGTCTTCGACCGCCGGCTTATTGGGACCAAGCACGGCGAAATAGCCCATCTCCTCTGAGTTCACTCCTGCCAGCAGCGGCACACGCGCCTGTTCGCCCGCAGCGAAAATCTCGAACGGAGATTTGGGAAAGAAGTAACCGTCTACAGTCGGTGTAAACCAGGGTTGGCCGGGTTTGGCCGTGGCTTCGAGCAATTGATCGCCGGTCATCGCGCGAAGCTCAGCCAACGATGGCGCCTCGCCTTTGCCCAGGCTAGCCGCGAATTTGACGCCCATCTGTTCGCCGTCTGCCAGCGGGACGGCGGAAAGCGCGCCGAGGATCGAGCCGCTCTCGCCGATCGCGCCCGCGATCAGGTTCTTCGACAGCGGCGAAGCCATCTGCGCGCTGACCGCTATGGAACCGGCGGATTCGCCCGCGATCGTCACGCGCTTCGGGTCGCCGCCGAAGGCCGCGATGTTCCGCTGTACCCACTTGAGCGCCGCGTGTTGATCAAACAAGCCGTAATTGCCGGAGGCGTGATTCGGCGACTCTTTCGTCAAACCCGGATGCGCGAAAAAGCCGAACACGCCCAGGC
>DASUFM010000433.1:0-6034 GCA_036274535.1 Blastocatellia bacterium | reverse complement strand
TGAGAACGCGGATCGAGGATCGAGGATCGAGGATCGAGGATCGAGGATCGAGGATCGAGGATCGAAGATAGTGTCGAACATCGCAGCCCAATCTTCTATCTTCCATCCTCGATCTTCCATCCTCGATCCTTTTTATTTTGTGAGGTGAAGCTATGGATGGATTAACGATGAAGGCCGGGTTGGCGATAGGGGTGTTGTTGTTGATCGGATTTCTGTGGCTGGTATGGAAGTTTTTCGCCAAGGTGTTCAAGCATGTCGTCATCATACTGGTCATTAGCGTGTTGGGCGGCATTTTATTCGTTTTTCTCCGCTACGGATCTTCCTCCTCGCCGCGTCCGAATCCCAGTATAGGCAAACATGCTTATATGAAAGAAACCGGATCATATCTCGGCATGGTGGAGGCGGAAGGTCAGGACAACCAGCGCGGCCAGGTCTGGATCATTCGACCGCCGGGAGGATTTCCTCAAAAATATTCCAAGAGGCGCGTCATGTTGAAAGATAAAATGGAAATCAAACCGGAGCCGACTCTGACTCCGGCGCCGTCGCCTGAAAGCAAACCGGCTCGCGACAAAGCGGATAAAAAGATCAATACTAAGAAAAAGAAAAATTAGAGAGCCGGACTAAATCGGACTAAGAATGCTGATTTGGCGATTCAGTCCGGGGTCGTTTAGACTAGGCCTTTATCAGTTGTTGAATGAATCAACAGGAGCGTCCGGCGAAGAATTTATGCCTTTGCACGAAACAGACGCCTTCGTTCTGCGCACATTTACGATCAAGGAAGCTGACAAGGTATGCGTTTTCTTCACGCGTGAAGCGGGCAAACTGCGCGGAGTGGCGCACGGCGCGCGCAGGTTGAAGAGCAGATTCGGCGCGAGCCTGGAGCCTTTCACCGAAGTCTCGTTGGTCTATTTTCAGAAAGAGAACAAGGAACTGGTTTCGATCTCGAACTGCGAGATCATCAATTCGCAGTTCGTCGAAGGGTTGAGCAGCGAGACCCTGGGCGTGATTCATTACCTGGCCGAACTGGTGATCGAATTCATTCCCGACCACGAGCCGAATGAGCGGGTCTATCGCCTGATCAGCGTGACGCTGGACGCGCTGCGCCGGATCGGCGCCCCAATTCCCATGGCCCCTGTGAGTGACTTGGATCGCGGGGAGAAACTGTCCGCGATCGTTCGATATTTTGAAATCTGGATGCTGAAACTCGCGGGATTCTTCCCTCACTGGAAGAGTTGCGGGGCATGCGAAAAGAATCTGGCGGGCGAGGCGGCGGTCTGGCTGACGAATGAAGGTATTCCACAGTGCTCGGCCTGCGGCGGCGGGAGAGGCGAAGAGTTGAAGCCGGTCGTATGGCGGACGATTCATGAAGTTCTGACGCAACCACCGGCGGCGTTCCTGTTACCAAAACGCGACGCTCGTACGATCGCTCAGATCGGCAATATCGCGGCGCGATTGATTGATCGCGTCCTCGAGCGCGAGTTGAAGTCATATGAGGTCCTGGATCGGCTGAGGCCGGTCGAATACATAGAACAAAAACGTTATAAGGAGTTACCAATTACAAATGAGTAAAAAGTATGTCTATCTGTTTGCCGATGGCCAGGCCGAGGGTACGGGTAAGATGAAAGATCTGCTCGGAGGCAAAGGCGCGGGGTTGGCCGAAATGACCAACGCCGGGCTGCCCGTCCCGCCGGGGTTCACAATCACGACCGAAGCCTGCACGGCTTATTACAATACGGAAGAAAAATTCCCCGAAGGCATGTTTGACGAGGCGCAATCCGCTCTGGCGAAAGTCGAACAGGCGACCGGCAAGAAGTTCGGCGGCTCGGAAAATCCGCTGCTCGTCTCCGTGCGTTCCGGCGCGAAGTTTTCGATGCCCGGAATGATGGACACGGTGCTGAACCTCGGATTGAACGACGAGACGCGCGAGGCTCTGGCCCGCCTGACTGGGAATGAGCGTTTTTCTTACGACGCCTACCGGCGCTTCATTCAACTTTTCGGAAAGATCGTGCTGGGCATAGACTCCGAAAAGTTCGATCACAAATTCGATGAGCACAAGAACAAACTCGGCGTGACCGAAGACACGCAGGTCGGCGCCGAGACGCTCGCCGAATTGATTCAGGATTACAAAGCGATCGTCAAGAAAGAGACAGGCAAGGAATTTCCGACTGACCCGCGCAAACAGCTCGAGCTGGCGATCAAAGCGGTCTTCGCTTCGTGGAACGGGCGGCGCGCGCGCGATTACCGGCGCATCCACAAGATTTCTGACGACCTCGGCACCGCGGTCAACGTCCAGGCGATGGTCTTCGGCAACATGGGCGAAGATTCGGGGACCGGCGTGGCCTTCACGCGCGACGTCGCGACCGGCGAAAAAATCCTCTACGGCGAATTCCTGCAGAACGCGCAGGGCGAGGACGTGGTCGCCGGCATCCGCACGCCGAAGAAAATCGCGGAATTGAGAGACGTCATGCCCGAAGTTTATGACCAGTTCCAGCAGGTCGCCACGCGCCTGGAAAACCATTACAAGGACGTTCAGGACCTGGAATTCACCATCGAGCGCGGCAAGCTCTACATGCTCCAGACGCGCGTCGCCAAGCGCACCGGCGCGGCCGCCGTCCGCATCGCCGTCGAAATGGTCGGCGAAGGCATTATTGACAGGGCGACCGCCGTGCAGCGCGTCGAGCCGGGGCAACTCGATCAACTGCTCCATCCGATGATCGATCCGAAAGCCCCCGTCGACGTCATCGCCACCGGATTGCCGGCCAGTCCCGGCGCGGCGTCAGGCAAGGTGGTCTTTGACCCGGATCATGCCGAAGAGGAAGCCAGGAAGGGCGAAAAAGTGATCCTGGTCAGAATCGAAACTTCGCCGGAAGATTTTCACGGAATGGTCGCCGCGCAGGCGATTCTGACCGCCCGCGGCGGAATGACTTCTCACGCCGCCGTCGTGGCGCGCGGGATGGGCAAATGTTGCGTGGCGGGCTGTAGCGACCTCAATATTGCCTACGCCGCCAAACAGTTCACCGCCAATGGCGTGACGGTCAAAGAGGGCGACTGGATCACGCTGGACGGCTCGACGGGCCGCGTCATTCTGGGGCAGATTCCGTTGATCGCGCCTGAAGTCAGCGGCAATTTCAAGAAGCTCATGGAGTGGGTCAACGATTATCGCAAACTCGGCGTGCGCGCCAACGCCGATACGCCGCGCGACGCGACGGTGGCCCGCGAATTCGGCGCCCAGGGCATCGGGTTGTGCCGCACCGAGCACATGTTCTTCGAGGGTGACCGCATCGACAGCGTGCGCCAGATGATCCTCTCGTCGGGCGATTACAAGGCCCTCGAAGTCCAGCTCAACGCGGCGAAAGCCGATCTGGAGAAGGCTTCGAAGGATAAAAAGGCCGACGCCAGGAAGCGCGTCAAAGAGGTCGAGAAGAAGATCAAACGACCGAGCGAGTTGTATCACGGCGCGCTGGCTTCGCTCCTCGAACTGCAGCGCGAAGATTTCGTGGGCATTTTCCGCGCGATGGACGGTTATCCGGTGACGATCCGGACGCTCGACCCGCCGCTCCACGAATTCGTCCCGCACGACGACAATACGCTCAAAGAGCTGGCCAAAAAGATCAAGATGAACTTCAAGGAGGCCAAGGCCCGCGTCGCGCAATTGCACGAATTCAACCCGATGCTCGGCCATCGCGGATGCCGCCTGGGCATCGTCTATCCGGAGATTACCGAGATGCAGGCGCGCGCGATTTTCGAGGCCGCCGTCAAGGTCAAACGCGAAGGCGTCGTCGTCAAACCTGAAATCATGATCCCGCTGGTCGCCAACGTGAATGAACTGAAACTGCAGGCCGAAGTCGTCCGCCGCGTCGCCGGCGAGGTCTTCGAGCGCGAAGGCGAATCGGTCGAGTACCTGGTGGGCACGATGATCGAACTGCCGCGCGCCGCCCTGACCGCCAACCGCATCGCCGAGACGGCGGAATTCTTCAGCTTCGGCACGAATGACCTGACGCAGACGGCCATGGGATTGAGCCGCGACGACGCGGGCCGTTTCCTGCCATTCTACGTCGAGAAGAAGATCTTTCCGGACGATCCATTCCAGACGCTCGACCAGGAAGGCGTGGGGCAGCTCCTCGAAATCGGCGTCCAGCGTGGTCGCTCGACGCGCCCGGATCTGAAGGTCGGCATCTGCGGCGAGCACGGCGGCGATCCGGAATCGGTGATCTTCTGCCACAAGGTCGGATTAAACTACGTGAGCTGTTCGCCTTATCGCGTCCCGATCGCGCTGCTGGCCGCCGCTCACGCGGCCCTGGCCGATCAGGCCAGCGCGACGGCCGTCGGAACAACGGCGTAGCCCCCAGGATCTGAACTGAGGATCTGAACTGAGGATCTGAACTGAGGATCTCAACTGAGGATCTGAACCGGGCTCTAACTGGAATCAATCCAAATCTATAAAGACGCGGGGAGACGCGGATGGACGAAATTCATCGTCCATCCGCGTCTCATTTTTTTTGCAAGAAAATATGGCACAAACGCTTCTATGGAGCGTCTGAATAAAACAATTATCCGTAGATGAAAAGTTTGTTCGTAGTCCCGCCTTCAGGCGGAATGGTCTGGCGTCACGAAATGGATCTGTAGCTGAAGCCTCCGCCTGAAGGCGGGACTAGGAACTTTTCCCGAGGAGGTCGTATGGCGGGGAAGATTAAAGCCAGGCTTGTGGTTGTCGTTCTGTTTCTGACGCTCTGCTCCGTGACTGTTTTGGGAACCACCTGGGCGGATCAGGAGTTTGTCTGCCCCGTCTGTAAAACCAAAAACACGTTTGGCGTGATAATGAGTTACGGCTCGTACATCTATCAATGGCCGTCGAAATATCAGGTCATATATTGGCCGATGACGGATGAGCACGTCCTGTACAGTTGCAAAAAATGCTATTTCTCCCTTTTTATGGGGGACTTTGAAAAGCTGCCCCAAGACAAATTGCAGGAAATCCAGAATGCGCTGAAAGGCGTAGAGATCAAGGGCGATTACAAGCATTACACGGCTATTCCGATGTCGAAGCGTCTTGAAGTGGCCGAGAAGATGTACTCCGCGTTGCAAAAAAACGACGGGTTCTGGCTTATGTTTTATCGGGTAAAGGGATACCACTACGCCGCCGAGAAAGATCAGGCGAAAGCCGATGAGGCGAGAAAGAAAGCGCTCGACATCGCCACGCAAATGCTCAACGAAAAAGATCCGGCCATCCAGAAAAAAGAACTATGGCTAATTTCAGGCGCAATGAAGCACTTCCTGGCAGACGACAAGGGGGCCTTAGATGACTTGAATACGGCCTTGAAGACGAAGTTTGAAGACAAAAAGATGGGTAAAGAGGATAACGAGAATATTGATGCGAACATGTCAGCGTTCCTGAAAGAATACATCGAGAAAGTTCAAAGTCCGGAAAAACCGCGCTCGATGCAAAACCAATGAGCCTCCGCGCGCTATTTTGTGGTTATGGGTGATTGCGGAATGAGGGGTGAAGATTTACGATTCCCCATACCCCTCATTTTTTGACGAAGCGATCGGCGGCGCTGGATTAAATTGTCAGCGACGACCAAGCCGGCTACCGCTCACGGCACTGATGGGCAACCGAACGGATGAAGTCCGTATGAATTTGAAACTGTCAAGCGCAATCTCTGTTTTCGTCTGTTTGTTAGCCGCCGCTTTCGCGCAATCGAACCCCGGATCACATGTGGCGTACTCGCAAGCGGCCGACGCATGGCAGGCGCCTCAGGTCGTTTACACGACTCCGCCCAAAATGTTTGGCGCCAGGCTGAAATATGGCGAGTCGGAGGCTCGCGAAGTTCGAATCAAAGTCACATACACGCTGACAGCGGCAAATTACGACGACACCATGGTGGGAACGCTTGTATTCACGATTCCCGAAGATGCGCGTAAAAAGATAGCGGAGACTGTTTGCGAGCCCCTGTCCTCGATTCCAGCGAGTGTGACGCGAAAAGATGTGGTCGCCGGTTTCCGGAAGGAAACTTCTTGCCCTACAGTCGGTATC
>DASUFM010000432.1:0-4618 GCA_036274535.1 Blastocatellia bacterium | reverse complement strand
CAGGAGACGCGACCATCAGACGCAATTGATGCGCCTCTGAAGCAGATCCAATTTGTGATTTTGTTTCAATATCCCACCTCCTTGGTCATGGCCCTTGCAGGCGGTTTAATGATGAGATCCAGATCGTATTTGTTAACGATGTTCTATCGATAGACAAGTCGATTTTACGGCTCGCGAAATCCATGCGCAAGCGGCTGAAAAATTAAACTTGCGCGCGAACGCGAATTTATAGATTGCATAGGCCATTCCCCATCATTATACTGATTTCGGTTTTCACAGAATCGCGCCACTGATTTAGCCACTGATTTAAGAGATGAAGCCGGAGGAGGCGTATTGTCTCTGATGTTCTTACCTGCCCGTAAAAATCTCCCGACCTATATTACCGCCCTGGAGATAGATCCATATGCAAATCACGGTATTGAAAGAAATGGAGCCGGGCGAATCCCGCGTCGCGCTGGTTCCAGAGTCCATTAAGAAATTGATTTCGATGAAGGCCAAAGTGGCCGTCGAAAGCGGCGCGGGAAGAGAATCGGGCGCGAGCGACGCCGATTACGAAGCCGCCGGGGCCGGCGTTTCAAAAGATCGCGCGTCGCTCATCAAGACAGCCGAGGTGTTGCTCGCGGTCAACCGCCCGTCGCCGGAGGTTGTCGCGCAATTGAATCGAGGCGCCGTCGTGATCAGCTTTCTGCGCCCGCTCGACGAACCGTTGGCGCTCAAGCCGATGATCGAGGGCAAAATCACGGGCTTCGCGATGGAGTTGATTCCTCGCACGACCCGCGCGCAGGCCATGGACGCGCTCTCTTCGATGGCCACCATAGTCGGTTACAAGGCAGTGCTGCTGGCCGCCGAACACTCGCCCCGAATGTTCCCGATGCTGACCACCGCGGCCGGCACAGTGCCTCCGGCGAAAGTCCTGGTGTTGGGCGCCGGGGTGGCCGGATTGCAGGCCATCGCGACGGCGCGCAGGCTCGGCGCCGTCGTCGAGGGCTTCGACGTGCGCGCGGCGGCCGGCGAAGCCGTACGCTCGCTCGGCGCGAAATTTCTGGAAATCGATATGGGCGGATTGCAGGCCGAGGACGCCGGCGGCTATGCCCGCGAGGTGACCGAAGAAGTCATGGATCGCAGCCGCGACCTGATCGCGCGCCAGGCCAGACAGACAGATTGCATTATCACGTCCGCCGCCGTGCCTGGACGCCGCGCTCCGCTGCTGATCACCGAAGAAGCCGTCGCCGGAATGAAGCGCGGGTCGGTCATCATTGATCTCGCGGGGCCCACCGGCGGCAACTGCGCCGCAGGCCGCCCTGGCGAGACCGTCGAAGTCAACGGCGTGACGATCATGACCCCACTCAATCTGGCCGCCACGGTCCCGGTTCACGCCAGCCAGTTGTATTCGCGCAACCTGACCACCTTCCTGAGCGAGATGATCAAGGACGGCGAACTTAACCTCGATTTCGCCAATGATGTCGTGGCCCCATCGTGCGCCGTTCATAACGGGGAGGCGAAACATCCCCGGATTCTAGACGCCTTTAAACAATAGGACATATAGGGCCTATAGGTCCTATAGAGGAGGAATCACATGATCGCTTCTCTTTATGTTTTCGCATTAGCCGCGTTCCTGGGTTATCAAGTCATCTCTCGTGTCCCGCCTCTGTTGCACACTCCGTTAATGTCGGCGACCAACGCTATTTCGGCGATCTCGGTGGTTGGCGCAATCCTGACCGCCGGCGGAAATTACAATCCGGTGAGCAAGTTCCTTGGTTTTATCGCCGTCGTTTCCGCGATGATCAACGTCGTCGGCGGGTTCATGATCACCGACCGAATGCTCAAGATGTTCAAGGATCGAATCGGCGGCGGCGCCGCAGGCGGAAAGGGGGATCAAAATTGATGAGCGACAATTACATTATCGAATTCAGCTATCTGTTCGCCTCGATCTTTTTCATCTTCGGCTTGAAAGCGTTGAGCAATCCGAAGACTGCCCGCCGCGGAATGAATATGGCCGCGCTGGGAATGCTGGTGGCCGTCGTCGGAACCCTGTTACACAACGAGATCATCAGTCGCGAAATGATCTTCATCGGGATGATCGTCGGCAGTGTGATCGGCGCGGCGATGTCGATATGGATGCCGATGACCGCCATGCCCCAACGGACCGCGCTCTCGCACGCCTTCGGCGCCCTGGCCGCGTCGCTCGTGGGCATTTCGGAATATTATCAACACATGGTTCATCATCAGGGCGAGCCGATCAGCGCGTTCAAGATGACCGCGCTCGGATTTGAAGTCCTTTTCGGCAGCCTGACGGTCACCGGCAGTCTGCTGGCGTTCGTAAAATTGCAGGAGCTGATGCGCGGATCGCCCGTCACTTACAAGGGCCAGAACATCATCAACGTTACCCTCTTCGTCATTGCGGCGGGGATTTTCATTTATCTGATTTACGATCCGACGCAGAGCGCTCTCTTTTACGTGATGGTGGGACTGTCGTTCCTCTTCGGCATTCTGCTTGTGTTGCCGATCGGGTCGGCTGACATGCCGGTCGTGATGTCGCTGATGAATTCGTACGCGGGGCTGGCCTCGGCCGCGACAGGATTCGCCATCGGCAATAACGTGCTGATCATCGCGGGCACGCTCGACGGATTTTCCGGATTCATACTCTCCATCCTGATGTGCAAGGCGATGAACCGTTCAGTGACCAACGTGCTCTTCGGCGCCTTCGGTTCTGTTTCTCAAGACGCCGGCGTCGCCGTGGAAGGCTCGATGCGCGAAATCGGCGCGGACGACGTGGCCGTGCAACTGGCCTACGCGCGGCAGGTGGTCTTCGTGCCCGGCTATGGAATGGCCACGGCGCAGGCGCAGCACGCCGTGCGCGAACTGGCCGAAGTCCTGGAGCACAAAGGCGTCAACGTCAAATACGCCATCCATCCCGTGGCCGGACGAATGCCGGGACACATGAACGTGCTGCTGGCCGAAGCCAATGTGCCTTACTCATCGCTTTATGAACTCGAACAGATCAATCCCGAAATGCCCGCGACCGACGTGGCCGTGGTCATAGGCGCCAACGACGTGGTCAATCCCGACGCCCGCGACAATCCGAAAAGCCCCATCGCCGGAATGCCGATTATCGAGGTCGACCGCGCGCACAACGTCGTCGTGCTCAAGCGCGGCAAAGGGAAGGGATTTTCCGGCCTGGAAAACCCGCTCTTCTTCAAAACCAACACCGGCATGTTGTACGGCGACGCGAAGTCTTCATTGTCCAAGCTGGCGCAGGCCGTGCAACAGGCTTGAGTTTAGATGATGAAAAGGGAACACAAAAAGCGCAAAAGCGACACAAAAAGCGCAAAGAGGTATCATTAATTGCTCCGTGCTTTTTGTGTCGCTTTTGCGCTTTTTGTGTTCCCGGATCTACTCTTCATACCGCTTGAACAGCAGGGCGGCGTTCGTCCCGCCGAAGCCGAAGCTGTTCGAGAGCGCGTAAGTCACGGCGGCGCGCCGCGCTTCGTTGGGGACGTAATCCAGGTCGCATTCAGGGTCCGGATTTTCGAGGTTGATTGTCGGCGGCAGGATCTGGCGGTTCACGGCCAGGACTGTGATTCCGGCTTCCAGTCCTCCGGCGCCGCCGAGCAGGTGGCCGGTCATGGATTTGGTCGAACTGGCGGCCAGTTTGTACGCATGGTCGCCGAACGCGGCTTTGATCGCGTTGGTTTCGTTCTTGTCGCCTATGGGCGTCGATGTGCCGTGGACGTTGATGTAAGCGACATCGTGAGGCTCGACGCCGGCGTCCTTGATCGTTTTCAGCATGACGCGGCGCGGGCCGTCGACGTCCGGCAGCGTGATGTGGAAGGCGTCCGAAGTCATCCCGTAGCCGACTATTTCACAATAAATCTTCGCCCCGCGCGCCTTCGCATGCTCCAGTTCTTCGAGCAGCAGCACTCCCGCGCCCTCGCCGATGACGAAGCCGTCGCGGTCCACATCGAACGGGCGCGAGGCGCGAGGCGGGTCGTCATTGCGCGTAGAGAGGGCGCGCATCGCCGCGAAGCCGCCGACTGACATCGGCGTGATCGCGCCTTCGCTGCCGCCGCAGATCATGGCCACCGCGTCGCCGCGCTGGATGATCTTAAAGCTGTCGCCGATAGCGTGCGCGCCGGTGCTGCAGGCCGTCGCGGTCGCCGAATTCGGTCCCTTGGCGCCGCTGTAGATCGAAACGTACCCTGACGCCAGATTGACGATCGAAGCCGGAATGAAAAAAGGCGAGATGCGCCCGGGGCCGCCTTCCAGCATTTTCGTGTGCTCGCGCTCGAAAACTCCGAACCCGCCGATGCCGCTTCCGATATAGACGCCGACATCTTCCGCAAGATCGCCGCTGATCTTCATTCCGGAATCGTCCAGAGCTTCCTTCGCGGCGGCGACGGCGAAGTAGATGAAATAATCCATCTTCTTCAACTCTTTCTTCTCGATGAATTTTAGAGGGTCGAAGTTCTTGGTCTCGGCGGCGAATTTGACCACATGCTGGCTGGTGTCGAAGCGGGTGATGTAATCGACGCCGCTGCGTCCGGCAAGCAGACCCGCCCAGGTCTCCTCTGTCGTGTTGCCAAGCGGACTCACCAGGCCGATGCCTGTGACAACAACG
>DASUFM010000431.1:0-20004 GCA_036274535.1 Blastocatellia bacterium | reverse complement strand
TTTTCGTGATCGACGCGGGCGCCGAACGTCAGGTCGAAGTTCTCGCCGAATGTCGTCGTCACCTGCCCGTACAGGCCGGCGCCGACGTCGTTCAGCCCCGACCGCGGAGAGCGCTGCGACACTGGGAAACCCAATTGAGGGGAAAGGAGAAAAGGCGCGAAGTTATTGATCGCGTCCTGGTCGTAGTTCTGGGTGAAGAAAAAAACTCCGGTCTGCCATCGCAGTCTCACGCCTTCACCAAGCCGGGCGGGGGCGCCTGGAGCGGACGCGAAGCGTACTTCCTGTGTGAACTGCACATCCCTTTCCTTATTGTCGCGCGTGATCAATGGAAGCGCGGTGTAGTCCAGGTCGGTGACGTCACGCGTTTTCCAGTTCACCACGCCGGTTGTGGAGCCGAACGTAAAACCGGATCCTTCCCAACGGACTTGAACGGTCGGCGCCAGAATATCGCGCTCCACAACTCCCTCGAAGTTCCGCGACGCATGAAACGGATTCTGGCGCAGGGCCGCGAGGTCGTTGAGCGCGTAGTCGCCGTCCTGATCCCGCTGGCCGGTGACAATCAAACGCGCTTCCCATCGGTTGGTAGGCGACCACCACAATTGAGCCTTGCCGTAAGATGTCCTCCGATAGTCCAGGTCGTTTCCCGTGACATCGTTGACCGTGAAACCGTCGCGCGTCCCACGCCCGACCGTCAGGCGGACGCCGACCTTGTCGCTGATAGGACCGGATATGCCCGCTCTGGCGCCCCATTCCGAGTAATTGGCTAATGGGACCGTGAGGCTGCCTTTCCATTTCGTCAATGAAGGCCGCTCCGTCGTGATATTGATGAGTCCACCGAGAGTATTGCGCCCGAACAGCGCGCTCTGAGGCCCGCGGACGAATTCCACCTGCTCGATGTCCACGAACTCGATGTTCGAAGAATTTGTATTGAGCTGCGGCACACCGTCGATGTAGGTCGTGATCCCGGGATTTGACGGGCTGGAACCTATCCCGCGAAAGCGCGCATTACTGAGCTTTCGCGCCGTGAACTCCGAGAAAAATGTATTCGGCGCCAGGATTCCGGCGTCGCTGATCTTGAGGATGCCTGCCCCTCGAAGTACGGAGTCCGTAACTCCTGTAACGCTGACCGGCAGCTTCTGCGCGTCGTCCGGATCCTTGTAGACGTGGACAGTTATCGGTTGCAGGCGGATCGGTTCTGTCGTCTCTGTTGTCTGCGTCGCCTGCGCCAGCGCGACCGACTGAATGGCTGCGCTTGCAATTGAAGCGAATACAATGTTTTGGAGAATGTGTTTAAGGGATTTGAACATGTGCGCCATTATGCACATGAAGCCCTGCCGGGCAAACATTACAGCTCTGCAAACTAAGTTTTTTAGTGTTTTTCTTACACCAAAGTTATGGCATTGGAGTGGCGACAGCCTTTGGGGCGCCGGCGCTCGGGATATTTACGGCATTTTCGACTTCGACGTTCAGGGCTGCTTGATTAAGAAGTTCAGCCACGAATGAACACAAATGAACACAAATCTCTTTCCTGATCTCGATGGTCAGTCATTCGTGAATATTCGTGTTCATTCATGGCTAAAAGAGAGTCGCTGAACACGTATCCCGAAACTGCTTTAGGTTGTAGGTGGCTGGGTCTTAGGTTTTATCCACTCTCCATTAATCACGCAACGCCATTACAGAGTAGCGACTTGATTACGCCAGCGGCGCTGTGCCAGCCGCATAACGATGCGTAGGCACGGGACGTCCAGGACGGAAGCTTTGCGTCTGGCGGAAATCGACCTGCGCATCACGAACCTCACCGGCTTTGAGAACGGCCTCTCGCACAAATGTCTCGAGGATCGCCGGGTCTGTCGCGACTCTGGCGTTGACGATCAGGTCCACTTCACGAACCCGGCTGTGCGACGGGAGCGACAACTCGGGCTCGCTGTCGCGGCTGACCAGATTGGCCACGCCGAAAAATCCTTCCCACAATCCGATGACCTTTAAATGCGCGGTCTCGTATTTTTCCGCGCCGAGCCGATCGCGAAGCGAACGCACCACATCCAGAAGCAATTCATCAAGCTCGAATTCCTGAGCCGCCGCCAGTTTCAAACTGCTGTTGAGCCATCCCAATTCGGCTTCGCCTTCGGCGTAAATGTCGTAATCCAGGTCCAGAATACGGCGGCCGAAATTCCCTTCCTGCGCCAGCAACTCTTCGAGCGCCTCGAATCCCTGCCCGGTCTTCGCGGAGATGCGCAGGATCGGAACATCGCCGTTCACTTCCCTGACCAGCGCGGCCAGTTCATCGGTTTCTTCGGGGGTCAATTCATCGACGCGATTGAGCAGGATCGCGTCGGCCTCTTCGAGTTGTTTGCGAAAGATGTAGGCCGCTTTGGATGAAAATCCGGCGTCTTCTTCATTGCGTAAAATGCGCAGGCCATGACTCGGTTTCAGGATCACCGCGTAAGGGCCTGTTTCAAAGCGGTCGGGATAGAGTTGCTTGATCGGCTGGACTACCGTCGCGACAAGGTCGGTGCAACTGCCGACAGGTTCGGCCAGAATCACATCAGGAGTCTGGGATTGCTCCAGGCGGCCGATTGTCGAGAGCAGGTCGTCGAATTTACAGCAGAAGCAGGCGCCGGGGACTTCTTCGACATCGAATCCCCGCTGCCGCAAGGTATGGGTGTCTACAAGATCCGTCGCCTGATCATTCGTCACAATTCCGACGCGAAGCCCCTTCTCCATATAACTGCCGGCCAAACGGCCGAGGGTCGTCGTCTTGCCCGCCCCCAGAAACCCGCCGACCATCAAAAAACGAATTTTGCTCATTAAATCGTCTCCCTCACTTTTTTGATGTTTGTGAACCGATCGAAAAATTTAGAGTGATTTTTTTTGTTATGATGAAATACGAGCCGAGGTTTCACAAGGTTTCGAAGTTTTCGATCGCGAGGATTTACAAGACTCATGTCCGCATCAAACGACCCAACGCCGCCTGCGATTCTAGGCGGGAAACCCATTCGCCCGGAAGGGCCGCCAGTGTGGCCGCCAGCCTGGGAGGAAGTCGCGCAGGCTGTCAAAAAGAGTTTGGACGATGGCGGCTGGGGGCTTTACCATGGCCCAAACACTCGCCTGCTGGCGGAGCGCCTCTCCGCTTATCACGACGTCGAATTTGTCGAGCTCTGTTGCAGCGGGACCTTCGCGATCGAACTGGCGCTGAGGGGATTGCAGATCGGGCCCGGCGACGAAGTTATTCTGGCAGGCTATGATTTTATCGGAAATTTCAACGACATTGTCGCCGTCGGCGCGCGCCCGGTCCTGATCGATCTCGATCCTGACAATTGGAATCTCAATCCGGAATTGATCGCTGAAGCGATCGGTCCTGACACGCGCGCGATCCTGGTCTCACATCTTCATGGCGGCATGGTCCCGATGAAACGGGTCATCGAGATCGCTCGTGAACACGGACTGAAAATCATTGAAGACGCCTGTCAAACGCCTGGCGCGCTGATCGAAGGGAGGAAGGCCGGAACCTGGGGCGACGCCGGCGTGATCAGTTTCGGCGGCAGCAAACTCCTCAGCGCCGGACGCGGGGGCGCGCTGCTGACATCGTCTGCGGAAATCAGACAGCGCGTTCAGGTCTATTGCAACCGCGGAAATCACGCCTACCCTCTCTCGGAATTACAGGCCACGGTTCTTCTCCCGCAACTGGAGAGACTCGACGACAGGAACCGAGAGCGCTCGACGAGCGTCTCGAAATTGGCTGAAAAATTGAAAGACGTTTCGGGACTGCGAATGCTCAATAACCGAAGCGTGTCAGTCTTCCCCGATTATTACAAACTCGGATTCCAATATGACCCCGGCGAATTCAACGGCCTGTCACGTGATTCCTTCGTTCGCGCCGCCAGGGCCGAAGGAATCGAATTCAACGCCGGCTTCCGCGCTTTTCATTTGTGCCGATCTTCCCGCCGATTCCGTAAGGCAGGCGAATTGACGGCCTCGACAACGGCCGACTCGAACATGCTCGTACTTCATCACCCTGCGCTTCTGGCCGGCGATGAGGCGATCGATCAAATCGCGCGATGTGTACAGAAAATCCGAGATTGGGCGGATTCCATAAAGAACGCCGCGACCTAGCTAAAAAAGAAAAACCACAAGGAGGCCTTTCATGGACTTGTTCGGGCTGACTGCGGATCGCGTAATGGCGCGGATGCGCCGCGATAAGGGAACCAATTCAATTCCGTCATTAAGCCGCTCGCTACTGATCGGCGGCGCCGGCTTCTGCTTCGCGAGCCTGTGCGTCTTTGCCACCGTAGCCTTTGCCGAACGGTGGATGTACCGGAATCTGGGACTCGGCGGCGCTTATACCGTGTGGACCGTACTATTCATTTTTCTCGGAGGCGCGTTGCTGAGTCCATTAGTGATCGGTCCGGGCCGATTATGGCGATTCATGTTTTTGTTCGGCATGGCTTTTCTCCTGTACGCCGTCGGATGGGTGATCTCATATTTTACGCTGCGAGGATTCAAGGGCGAGATGGCCGGGGCGATTGCCGGCTCCATTCTGATGGCGCTTGTCATTTCCCTGGCTTTCGGCGTCATAAAAACGTTCTTCGCGCAGGCTGCCGCGCTATTTATCGCTAATTCCGCGGGGTACTTTATAGGCGGGGGGATCCATCACTCAATGCCTGGAAAGATCGGGATGCTGCTGTGGGGGACAGTTTACGGCTTGTTTCTGGGAGCCGGGTTGGGATTGTCCTTATTTCTGGCGCAGGCCCCGCTGCGCAAACAACTCGACAGCCTGAAGCCCGATTGACGCCACATACAACGCAACGATTTACGCCTTGCCTTGATCCATTCATAACACGAAAGTGTTATTCCGGCTTGCCACTACAGTGTTAAACCAAAACACTCCGCCTCGTGATATATTCCTTACTTCGACTTCGTATAGTGAAGTCTGGATGCGCCCCGATCATGAAAGGCCGGAAGATAGATTGATAATCGGAGGGAATAATGAGTTCGAAAACAATCGCGTTAGTCACCGGAGCGAACAAGGGCATCGGATTTGAAACCGCGCGACAGCTTGCTGCCAAAGGCGTCATGGTGTTGCTGGGCGCGCGCGAAGAAAAGCGCGGGCGCGAAGCCGCCGAGAAGCTGAAAAAAGAAGGCCTCGACGTTCAGTTTATCCAACTGGACGTAAACAATCCCGCCTCGCAGGACAACGCGGCGAAATTCATCGCTGATAAATTCGGAAAGCTGGACATACTGGTCAACAACGCCGGTGTGGCGCGCGATCCGCACGTTTCCGCGTCCAAGGGCACGGCGGAGCAATGGCGCGACACATTCGAAACAAATGTGTTCAGCCTGGTTTCACTGACGCAGAAACTGCTGCCGCTGATCAAAAAGAGCGACGCCGGAAGAATCGTCAATCTGAGCAGCATTCTCGGCTCCCTGACCCTCAACAGCGATCCGGCTTCGCCGTTGGGTTCTTCGAGCGAGGGGACGGCTTATTGCGCTTCGAAGGCGGCCCTGAACATGTTCACCGTGCATCTGGCCAATGAATTGAAGGACACGCCGATCAAAGTCAACTCCGCGCACCCGGGCTGGGTGAAGACCGACATGGGCGGCGAGTCCGCGCCGCTTGGAGTTGAAGAGGGCGCGAAGACCTCGGTCTGGCTGGCGACGCTGCCGAAAGACGGACCGACCGGCGGATATTTCCACGACGGCCAGACGCTGCCGTGGTAAATAGAAAAGAAAGAATGAAACTCAACCACGAAGAAACGAAGAGCGCGAAGAAAGATCAGACTACAGACAACTCGGCGGTTCGGGATTGAAAATTGTCGGGCGTGAAATGGAATATGAAATATGCTCAGATCATTTCTGAACGTCTATGTAATACAAGTCGGTGGCGACCTCGAAATCCTCTTTCTTCAGGCCGGTCTTCAAGGTTTTCCATTCTGTCGTCGGTTTAATCACCTGCCAGTCAGTCCTTTTACCGACTTTCACCGGCATGGCGAAATCCTTGACGTCGGTCTTCCATCGATAGGAGACGCCGCCTTCCTGAAATTGCAATTCGAGCGTCGGAAGCGCGGCGCGACGCAGGTATTGGTCAAAGATCGGCGTCAGATTTTTGCCGGTCTGCTTGTTGAAGAACGCCACTACGTCTTCCGTCATAATATTTCGGTATTTGAACTGGCCGTAGTAAGCGCGCATCAGATTCCACCACCGGGCGTCGTTATCGACCACCGAGCGCAGCGTGTTCAGGAACAGCGCGCCCTTGAAATATTGATCCTGAGAGGGGGTTTGATTGACGCCGCGGGAGGTAATGATCGGCTGCTGGTTTTTGACTTTCGATTTGTAGCCGTTGACGTACTTGAGCGCGTCTTCCTTGCCGAACAGCGCTTCGACGTAAACGCCTTCGGCGTAAGTCGCCCAGCCTTCCTGAATCCACATGTCGGAAATGTCGCTGCCGGTAATGCTGTTGCCGAACCACTCGTGCGCGCTTTCATGAACGATGATGAAGTCGAACTTCAGACTGACGCCGACGCCAGTCCAATCGCGTTCGAGATAGCCGTTGGCGAATTTATTGCCGTAGGCGACCGCGCTTTGATGTTCCATCCCGGAATACGGGACCTCGATCAGTTTGTAGCCATCGCGTTTGAACGGGTATTCGCCGAAATACTTCTGAAACGCTTCGATCATCGGCCCGGCCTGCGCGAACTGGCGTCTGGCCTTCTCCAGATTTTCCGGCAGGCAGTAGAAATCCATCGTCAGGTCGCCCAGCTTATCGCTGAAATGTTCGTAATGACCGATATTGAGCGCCACGCAATAATTATTGATCGGGTAGCTTATTTCCCAATCATAGCGCGTATAACCGTCGCCCAGATCGGTTTTGCCGGTCAGACGCCCGTTGGAAACGTCGGTCAGGCCGTTCGGAACGGCTACGTGGAGACGCATGTTCTCGACTTCGTCCTGCTGCTGATCCTTGTTCGGCCACCAGACGCTGGCGCCCGTGCCCTGGCAGGCCGTCGTGATCCAATCCCGCCCGGAAGGGTCCTTGCGGAAGCTGATGCCGCCGAAGCGCCCCGTCTCCTTCGGCGAACCGGAGTAATAAAAATCTATGGACTGCGTCGAGTTTTTCCTGAGCGGCGCCGGAAAGTCCACGAAGACCGTGCCCAGTTCGCGCGTATATTTCAATTCAGTCGAACCGAGCAGGATTTTGTCCACGTTGAGATTGGCGAACAGGTCGAGCTGGATCCGCGTATCATCCTTGAGCATCTTGAAACGGATCGTATTCTTCCCGCTGATGAACTTCTTTTCCGGATCGACGCGTATGTCCAGATCGTATGAGAGAAGGTCGTTGTTGGCCCGCCAGGGGCCGTACTCGCCTCGCAGGATATCAAAGCGCGAAGGGCGCGAAGGGCGCGAAGAATCAGCGGCCGAATTGGATTGCTGTGACGAGGCGGGGTACGGCGTCACAACTATCAGGAGCAGAACAATAAATTGAGACAAAAGTTTTAGTCGCATCGAATAATCTTTTTCAGCCAGTGTGCGCCTCATATAATAGCGTTTCATCGGATATTTCGCATATATATTGGCCTCGTGTGAACTATGACGGCGCCGGGACGCCGCGCGATTCAGAATTCCGCCCCGTAACTGTCAGCAATTGCCATAGTGGGACAATTTGAATGTGTCCCACGAATCAGTCGGTGAAAAGCAGTGGGACACATTCAAATTGTCCCACCAATTAAAGTCGCTACGCGAGCTGTGGTTTTTCTTAAAAGAAACAATGAAACGACGAGATTTCATAAGAATCGGCATGATGAGCGGCGTCGCATTGGCGACCGGATGCGATCGTCATCCACAGCCGCCTGTGGCTGGCGCTTCCAACCAGAATCCGGCGATCACCCCATTCGAATTGGATGAGAAGACCATCGCCGAGTTGCAGGAAGCGATGAAGTCCGGCGGCCTGACAGCGCGGACGATCGCTGAAAAATATTTATCGCGCATCGCGGCCATCGACAAACAGGGCCCTCGTTTGAATTCGGTCATCGAGCTCAATCCCGACGCGCTGGCCATCGCCGGCGCGCTCGACGCCGAGCGCAAAACCAAAGGGGCGCGCGGCCCTCTGCACGGAATTCCGGTCCTGATCAAGGATAACATTGACACGGCGGATCGAATGTCCACGACAGCCGGGTCACTGGCTCTCCAAGGCTCGATCGCGCAGCGCGACGCCTTCATTGCGCAGAAGCTGCGTGAAGCAGGCGCCGTCATTCTAGGCAAAACGAACCTCAGCGAATGGGCAAACTTTCGCTCCACCCATTCCAGCAGCGGTTGGAGCGGTCGCGGCGGTTTGACCCGCAATCCTTATGCGCTCGACCGCAACCCCTGCGGCTCCAGCTCCGGTTCCGGCGTGGCCGTCTCGGCCAATCTTTGCAGCGTGGCGATAGGGACTGAGACCGACGGCTCGATTGTGTGCCCGTCCACCACAAACGGAATTGTGGGAATCAAGCCGACACTGGGCCTGGTCAGCCGTTCGGGGATAATTCCGATTGCGCACAGCCAGGATACGGCGGGGCCTATGGCTCGCACCGTCGCCGACGCCGCAATTCTATTGGGAGTAATCGCCGGAGTCGATTCGCGTGATTCCGTAACTCAGGAGAGTAATGGCAAATCGTTTACCGATTACACTCGTTTTCTGGACCCTGACGGGCTGCGGCGCGCGCGCATAGGGGTCGCGCGCAAGTATTTCGGCTTCAGCGACGAAGTGGACCGCTTGATGAACGAAGCCATAGAGGTCATGAAACGGTCGGGCGCGACCATCATTGACCCGGTCAACCTTGCGACTTCGAGGGAGTATGAAGATTCCGAGCTGGAGGTTTTGTTGTATGAGTTCAAGCATGACCTCAATAAGTATTTATCGGAACTCGGCCCGGGTGCGCCATTCCGTACTCTCAAAGAGGTCATTGAATTCAACGAGAAGAATCGAGCCCGCGAGATGCCTTATTTCGCTCAGGAATTGTTTCTCAAAGCGGAAGCGAAAGGGCCGCTGACCAGCCCTGAGTATCTCAAGGCGTTGGAAAAGAACCGCCGGCTGTCGCGGACAGAGGGGATAGACGCGGTGATCGCCAAAGACCGTCTGGACGCCATTGTCGCGCCGACCGGCGGCCCCTCGTGGACGACCGATCTGGTCAACGGCGATCATTTTACCGGTGGGAGTTCAACGCCGGCCGCGGTGGCCGGATATCCGGCCATCAGCGTCCCGGCAGGCTTTATTCACGGGCTTCCTGTCGGCATATCGTTTTTCGGCGCCGCCTACAGCGAGCCCGCGCTGATCAAACTGGCGTACGCTTACGAGCAGGCGACCAGGCATCGCCGGGCGCCGGGCTTTTTACCGACGTTGAGCGACTTATAGGTAGCTCAACCACCAGTCCCGGCGGCGTCGCTTCACTTCGGCGAACCATCGGCAAAGTGGATATAAAAGCAGCAGGCCGAGAAACCAGAACACATAAACCACCCACAGCGAGAATCCGAGATTGCCGGGATTCGGCGATGGGCGATTCAAAGGGCTGACAAAGTGCCACCCAACCGGTTGCCCCGCCAGATAGCCCGCCGACGTCGCAATGACGTGTACAGCGATCCACTGTCCGAAATAGAAAAAGAGCGGTACCCGGCCGAAGGTGATAAAGATGCGGGGCAGCCTGCCCTTCTCTATTCGCTCGAACCATGGAAGCGCGAGAATGGCCGCGCCCAGCGTCAGCAGTAAAAACAATAGCGATGGAGGATATTTCGACACGTTCAGAAATGAAAGAACGGTGAAGATCGCGTCTTTCTGCATTCCCCACCTGCTCGGATCGCCGTATACATTGACGCCTCGAAGCAGCGCGAAACTCACCAGCAGCGCGGCCCCAAGACCGAATAAGATTCGGCGCCGTCGATCGACATCTAACTGATAGAACGCGCCGAAGGCGTATCCCGCCCACAACACGCCGATCCACGGGATCAGCGGATAGAGGACAAGTCCATAAACAGCCGGCGTGAAGAAGATCGGGCCAGCCTGATGCAGGACCATCCAAACTGCGGTCCGGAATCCTGTCAGCGGCAGTGGATTGACCCGAATCAGGTCGAGCAGGTTATGCAGCGCGATCATCGCGACGCTCAGCGCGGCGATCAGTCGCGTCGGCAGCCGGATCAACCCGGCCAGCGCAACCATCCCGACGCCGATGACCCAGATCACCTGCAGTTGCAAAGCGAAGTGAAAGTCTATGTTGAACCATATGACAACCCTGATCAGGGTGAGTTCCAGCAAAATCAACCAAAGTCCGCGTTTGACGAGGAATTTCGACAGCTCAGACCTGCTTTTTCCTCGCGATATTTGTAGATAAGCGCCCGTCCCCGCCAGGAACACGAAGACCGGCGCGCAAAAATACGTGACCCAACGCGTGAAAAAGAGCAGGACGTTCGTTCGGCCAAGGTCAGTGGCCAGGAAATTCAATTCGTCGCGATGAACGAACTCGCGCATGTGATCGAGCAGCATTAGCGCCATGACAACGCCGCGCAGCAGGTCAATGGAATTTACGCGCCATTCGAATTTATTCCCCTCAGCGCTCAAGTTTCACCCTCCTTGGAAAATCTGTTCGTAGTCCCGCCTTCAGGCGGAAGCCTGGGGTAAAGATCAATTCCGTGAATCCAAACTATTCCGCCTGAAGGCGGGACTACGAATTTTTCATTGTTTCCGGGCGCCGCAACGCGACCTGATAAACTCCTATAGGACATATGGGACCTATAAGTCCTATTGTCCTATTCATGCCTGATTGCGGGAAATGATTTGTGACGATGAGCGCAAATCGCCGGACAGGTTGAGCAAAAGGCGGGACGAATCGCCGAGGGAGTAAAGGCGGGACAGACTAAAGCCGAAATCCATGGGGAAGGGGGAGAAGGGAGGGACCGATCTTAAACTATGGATTTGGGCCTGGGCCTGTCCCACTCTGATCTATGCTGTTTTAACGGAGCCTCTGGTTATCTTCCGCGACTGCCCCTGAGACGCGAAAGAGCGCCATCTCTTAACGAAATCCACCTGAGCCGGAGTTTCAGGAGATTTTCTCCATCCGTCCTTGATTCCACGCCGGCGTCGTTGAATTTCGGCGAGCGCCTCGGTGTCGGTCACTTCATGTTCGACCAGATAGCAGCCGATGACCGTCCCGGTGCGCCCGACGCCTCCCCAACAGTGAACATAAACAGTCCGCCCGTCCTCGAGCGCCGAGGTGATGGTCTGTTGAATCTCGCACATCCGTTCGGTTGTGGGAGTGTCCATATCGGGTATAGGCAAACGCTGGTAGACTACCTTCCGGTCCAACCTCATCGCCTCTTCCTCAAGGAGCGGAGCATACGGCTCGAGCCCTTCGCCTTCTTCAGTCAGATCAAGAAAGAAATCCACGCCAGCGCTCAGAAATGATCGCAGTTTACGACGGGCATCATCCTTTGTTTTTGCCCCCGGATACTCGCCCGCCAGCAATCTTCCGGGAACTAACCAATATGAGTCGTCAATGGGTGTGTTGCTCATTACTTAATTCTCCTTGTAATGGCCAAAAAATGGCCTATGGCGCCATCAACCGGATTGCAGGGTAGAATTCCGGCCGAATCTTAGCTGGTTTTTCTTACTGGTTTTAGGGTCGGTAATTGTTGGAGCGGGGAAGCTTCCAAACACTACGGGGATTGGAAACGAATCAGGCAGGCATACTCACCAAATGATCAAGACCATCTGGCGACTACCCCCAAACGAACATGACCAATCTTATTCACTATCCTAACCGCACGCAACAAAAATTTTCCCGTTTTACATTTTTTATTCGTCGTTTACGTCTCTTTTATGTAACCATTATCTGCAACCATCCCATGGAGAGCTCCGCATCCTCTCTGGGCATGGCGCAATCGCCATCGAAACACCGATGAGCGATGCGCCACTTCAAATGATGATCTAATTAGCGCTGTTGGTTGCTCAGGACTGGAGTTCTTTGCTGATGAAAGGTTCGTAGTCCCGCCTTTAGGCCAATGGCGTTAAGTTAAGGCCCCGAAGTGGCGACAGCCTTTGGAGTGCGGGCGTTCGGGACCGCTTTGGTAGTCAACTTCGATTTTTCGACAACGATCAGAGAGAACCCACTGGGTCTTTCGTCCCCGAAAGCTGTGGGATCCGGGATGACTACCAAAGCGATTCCAAGCAACGGCGCCTCCAAAAGCTTCGCCGTTACGATTTACGCCCACTATTCCCTAACTTAACGCTATTGGGCTAAAGCCGGGATTACGAACGGCGGATTTTTACTCCAGGAATCGAGAGAAGCGAAGGTAGAAGGCGTTATTACCCGAGCGCAGGTCTTTTCCGTAGGAGAAGACTACTCCGACTCCGAGCGCTCGGACCTTGGCCTGAGCGCCCAGATCCCAGAGCCAGGTTTGAGATCCCAGTCCTGAGGCAGGATCGGTTATTTTCCCGCTGTCCAGAAACGGGCCCAGTTTGAGACTCATCAATCCATTGCCGAAAACGTTCTTGTCCAGTTCCCAATTGGAGAGTAGATAATCGCGTCCGAGAGGGGCGCTGCCTTTGCGCCCCTCTCGTGTTCCGATGTGGGCCCTCATCCAGAGGTCGTTATCGCGCTCGACGCCGAGGATGAAAAGCTCATCGAAGGGGGACTCTCCCAGCGTTTGGCCGGCGCTGATCTTTCCGCGCATCTCGTAATCGTCGCCCGCGCTTTGCGGGAACCATCGCGCCTCCATCGAAGCCTGGAGTTTGGCGAAGACACGCGATTGTTGCGACCAGACGCGGGCGAGTTGACTTGATGCGCTCCCCGCCACGGTGAATCTGCGCTCCGGCGCATCGATCAGTTTGTAATTGAGTTGTCCCGTGTGTTTGAGTTGGAAACCTTGCGCCAGCAGGCCGGGCGTCAAAACGCTTCCGGCGTCTACGTCACGGAAATCGCGGTGAGAGAACTCGAACCCGGTCGACCAATCCAAACGATCGTTCACGAACGAGGTCGCCGAAGCCGCGAACGCCTGTCTGCGCACGTTGAGATAGGCCAGCGCCGGCGCCAGATCGGCGAAGGAACGGCGCACGTCCCAGTTTTCGTTGCGCAAATCCAGGTCGAGGCGGAATCGCATCTTCGGGTCTCCGAAAAGAGGACCGGAGAGATCGGTCCGGACGCGCCGCTTCTGTGGATCCCAGCGGATGAGCGATTCAGAGTTGATGGCTCGACGGCGGATATTGAAGAATTCCGGCGTGACGGTCTGATAAGGGAGGCCGCGAAGGAACGCAATCAGCCATCCCCACTTGAATTCGGAGTTCCGCGCGCGGGCGCGAAAGACCACATCGAATTTCCCGTCCGGACGCGCTTCCAGATCGAAGCGATAATTGGAAAAGATGTTCAGCCCTCTGACCCGCGCTTTCGTGGTTTGCAACGCGCGAAGGTCCAGCGCCGCCGCGGGAGAAATGGTGAAGGCGCGATCCAGCAGCGCCTGCGAAACGCCTGGCGCCTGCTCTATCCGCACCTCTTCGATTTCCGGCTTGGAAATTCGATTCCAGTATTTCAGCGCCGCCTCGGTGTTACCCTGAAGAAAATAAACGCCGGCCAGGAAATCGTTCGCATATCTGTCATCCGGGTCCAGCCGCAGCGCCCGTCGCAAATGCTCCGCCGCCGCCGGGTAATTCTTCCGCCTGAAACACACGCCGGCCAGTTCAAGAGAAAATCGTTTGTCGCCTGGTTGCTGGCTGAACCCTGCCTGAAATGCCTTCCCGGCTTCGTCCCATCGTCCGAGTCGAGCCAG
This sequence comes from Blastocatellia bacterium, assembly GCA_036274535.1. Classification (GTDB taxonomy): domain Bacteria; phylum Acidobacteriota; class Blastocatellia; order RBC074; family RBC074; genus JAJVID01. Next base: position 6,219 of record DASUFM010000431.1, on the reverse strand, counting down.
GGCCGTTCCGTAGTAATAATTGAGGTCAGCGGATCGTTCGGCTTCGACCTCGGCGAGCTGAACAATTTCCTCCCATCGTTCTTCGGTGAAGAGCTGTTTAATTTCGGTTGGATTGTCGGAAATAGCGGGCTGCGCGCGTAGTGGAAGCGCGGAAAAAGCGAGGATAATAAATAAAATCGCCCGTTGAGCTCTCCACAGAAAACAACCACGAAGAAACGAAGATTGACTTGAAGAAATCTTCGTGTTCTTCGTTTTTTCGTGGTTGTTGTTCATTTTTTTTCGCGCCCCGGTTGAGGCAACGCCAGGAGTGTCCATTTATTGGCGCCGCTCCATTGTTTTTCGAAATCGGCTCGATCCTGCTTGAGCAGCTTGCGCCGCGCGGGATCGTTCAACATGACGATCCCCGCCGGTGGGTCCAGTCCGGCCACGACTACATAATGAAGAGGCGCGCCGGTTTCCTGCGGCATGAGGGCGACGATCAGAGGTCGCCCTTTCCGCAGGTGATTCAGCAGATCGTCCCATTCGCCCCGAAACGCGAAGGCGTTGAAGCCGCGCTGTTTGAAATATCGCTCCATGGCCGACGCGTAAACGCCGCGAGCGCCGGGATCGTACAATTCGCGATGGATTTTCGCCGCGTCGACGCCTGCGCTCTCCGCGCGATCCTGCCGGTTCAACCAATATTGCAGGACCATCGCAATGCTGGCCGCCCCGCATCCATCCTTTTCCTGCTTCACGAAGGGGACGTCCAGCCACACGCCTGAATCTTCTGCCGCCGGGATGACTTCGCAGAGACAAACGGACAGGACTGCAAGGGTGGCGAGGCGGTAAAACATATCAACGCACTGCGACGATGATCAGGATGAGAGCCGCGATGCCGACAATGACGATCAGCAAATCTCTGTCGCTCAACCTGCCGGCGGCGAAATCTTTATCGGCCTTGTCCGCGCGGGCCGCCAATCGCGCCAGTTCGTCATCGCTCAGCGTCGAAACTGCGTCGTCGACCTTCTCCGGGCTTATTTGGGCGGCCTCCATCGCTTTCCGAGTCTCGTCGGACGAAAAGAGGCCCTTAACTTTTTCCAGATTCCGCTGCCGCGTCTGGGCGGCGTTTACCAGTTCCTTGTGGATATCAGTCGAGTTTACGACATGTGACTGGGATTGTGACTGGGCCATTACGCCAATGGCGCAAATAGTGAGCAGGATACAGGCGGCAAGCGACCGAACGGATTGCCACAGATCAAAACGCATGGTTTGTAACCTCCAAAGGGGGGGAGTTATTCGGGAATTTATACAAATAGATCAGGGCAACGGGGCTAAAAATACAGGATACCCTAATTTGACGCAAGCGCGCATCGGAGTTCGTAGTCCCCTCCCGCCTTTAGGCGGAATAGTTTGGCGTCACGGAATTGATCTTTACCTGAAGATTCCGCCTAAAGGCGGGACTACGAACTTTTCGGCATTTGATTAATCTTTGCGATCCTGCCTTTTATCGAGCTCAAACCGCCATCTATCTGGCTCTATATCTTCATACTGCTTATAATTGTTATGCATGATCCGTTTTGAAGATGTAGAAAGGAAAGTGGAACGGCATCATCCGGACGCCGATTTGGATTCACTCAGGCGCGCCTATATTTACTCAGCAAAGGCGCATAAGGATCAGGTGCGCGCATCAGGAGAGCCTTATCTAATCCATCCGCTTTCAGTCGCGGCCATTTTGGCGGATATGAAGATGGACGTGGCCACGGTGAGCACCGGCCTGCTGCATGACGTGGTCGAAGACACGCTGGCGAGCACAGACGACATCAGCGATTTATTCGGCGAAGAGGTCGCTAATCTGGTCGACGGCGTGACCAAGATCAGCAACCTGGGCAAGAAGTCCAAGGAGGAGGCCCAGGCAGAGAACCTGCGCAAGATGATTCTGGCCATGACCGACGACATTCGCGTCGTGCTGGTCAAACTGGCTGACCGTCTTCACAACATGCGTACTCTCGAATACCTGCGCCCGGAAAAGCGCAAGCGCATCGCGGAAGAGACACTGGAAGTTTACGCGCCGATCGCCCACCGCCTCGGGATGAGCAAGGTCCGCTCGGAACTGGAAGACCTTTCATTCAAGTATCTGGAACCGGAAGAGTACAAGCGGCTGAAAGAAGAGGTCGAGAGCCGCCGGGCCTCGACCGAGGCCTTTCTGGAAGAGGTCAAGGCCAGAATCGCCGAGCGATTGACCCAGGAGGGCGTGGATTTCGTCCGGATCGAGGGCCGCATCAAACGACTCTACAGTCTCTACCTCAAACTGAAGCGCCAGAAGATTTCGCTCGACAAGGTTTACGACCTGGCCGCGGTTAGGATCATCACGAAGAGCGAGAAGGATTGTTATTTCGCGCTCGGCGTGATGCACAAATACTGGAAGCCCTTCCACGACCGGATCAAGGATTTCATCGCCATGCCGCGAGAAAACGGCTACCGGTCGTTGCACACCTCCGTCGTAGGCGAGGAGGGCTATCATTTCGAGGTTCAGATCCGCACCGAGGAGATGCACCGCATCGCCGAAGAGGGCATCGCCGCGCATTGGAAATATAAAGAAGGCAAGGGCAAGGACACCAGCGAAGATGACGCGATCAAATGGCTGCGGAAAATGGCCGAATGGCAGCAGGACGTTTCGGACGCTCGCGATTTCGTCGATTCGTTCAAGCTCGACCTCTTTCCTCGAGAAGTCCTGGCCTTCACGCCCAAGGGCAAGGTCATACAGTTGCCACGCAACGCCACCCCGATCGACTTCGCCTACGCCATTCACAGCCAGGTCGGCGATCAATGCGTCGGCGCGAAAGTTAACGGCAAGATCGTTCCCTTGAAGTACCAGATTCAGAACGGCGACGTGGTCGAGATCATGACGACCCCCGGACATAAACCGAGCCGCGACTGGCTCAATTTCGTCGCCACCTCCAAGGCGCGCAGCAAGATCAAACACTGGGTCGCCGAGCGGCAGCGCGCCGAATCGGTCGAGGTCGGCCGCAAGATTTTCGAGAAAGAGGCGGTCAAGCTGCGGTTGAAGACCAAACAGGCGCTTGACGACCCGCAACTCGGGAAATTTCTCAACGACAACGGCTACGCCAAAATCGATGACATGTTCGCGGCCATAGGCTACGGCAAACTGATGGCCCGCACCGTCCTGTCGCGCTTCGTCAAAGCCGAAGACCTGGCCGAGATCGAACAGGCGAAGACGTCGAAACTGCGGAAAGTGGCCGACGCCGTCAAACGCGCGCTGCGCATGGGCGACGAACGCATTCTGATCAAAGGCGTTGACGACGTGCTGGTATATCGCGCGCCGTGCTGCAGCCCGATCCGCGGCGAGGAGATCATCGGCTACATCACGCGCGGCAAGGGCGTGGGGGTCCATGCCACACGGTGCAAAAACGCCGCGAACCTCATGATCAACCGCGAGCGGATCGTCGAAGTCGCATGGGTGACCGATAAGGTTGAAAATCCTTACGCGGTGAAGCTCTCGGTACTCACCGAGGACCGCACCGGACAGCTTGCGGCGCTGACCAACACCATCGCCAATATCAAAACCAACATCCGAAACGCGAGCACGTATGACGAGATTCTGAACGACGGCACCCGAAGGATCGATCTGACCGTGGACGTCAACGATTTGCAGCACCTGGAGCGCGTCGTCAGCGCCTTGAGGGGCGTCGAAGGCGTGATCGAAGTCGAACGCCTGAACGTCGCGGTATTCGGCGCCTGAGTCAGAGACGGAGGGACGGAGGATGGAAGATCGAAGATGGAAGATGGAAGATCGAGGATGGAAGATGGCGATCCTCGATCTTCCATCCTCGATCCTCGATCCTCCGCCTCTCTATCCCTCCGTCTCCCGTCTTTTAACCGCTCGCTTTTTCGAGTAGAATCCCGGCCTTGCTTTCGCAATCCCGATCAGACTATCAGGCGGAAATTCATAAGATGGAGAGCATACAAACCGACCGCGCGCCGCAAGCCATTGGCCCATACTCACAAGCGATCAAGGCGAATGGGTTCATTTTCGCTTCAGGCCAGATTCCTCTGGACCCGGCTACGATGCAGATCGTCGAAGGCGGCATTGAGGAACAGACCCAGCGAGTATTGGATAATCTGAAGGCCGTTCTCGAAGCCGCAGGGTCGTCGCTCGACCGAGTGGTCAAGACGACGGTCTATCTCGCCGACATGACCGAATTCGCGGCCATGAATGAAATTTATGCCAGGTATTTCGGAGCGACTAAACCGGCGCGAGCCACGGTACAGGTCGCGCGATTGCCTCGGGACGTCAAGGTCGAGATAGATGTCGTCGCGGTATCATGAAATAAATCATTAATAGGGCCTATAGGGCCTACAGGGCCTATAGGGCTTATAAGTCCTATCAAGGAGCAAAAAACAGTGCGAAAAATTTTGTTACCAACAATCGTTCTTTCACTATCGTTTCTGGCGGCGGCGTGCGGCGAGGCGGACAGCTCCGCCGGGGCCGGCGGAGGCGATGAAGTCGCCGCCACCGTCAACGGCGAGAAGATCCTGATCAAAGACGTCGACCGCGTGGTCGCGCAGCAGTTGGGCGGGCAGGAAAACCAGTTGTCTCCGCTTCAGCAGGCGATGGCTCGAATTCAGGCTCTGGACAACCTGATCACGCAGGAAGCGCTTTACCAGCAGGCGAAGAAAGAGAACATCGTTCCCACCGATGATGAGATCAATAAAGCCATACAGAATTCCAAGGTCGAGAACGCGCTCACCGAAGAGAGGTTTCTGGAAGAGCTGAAGAAGAGCAACCAAACCGAGGAGCAGTTCCGCCAGTCCATCAGGAAGCAGCTCTCGATCAACAAACTTATTGAGAAGGCGCAGACGCAACTCAAGGTGCAGGATCGCGAGATCGCCGAAATTTATAACGCCAATCCGAAACAGTTTGCGATCCAGCCCGGCGTGGAGCTTTCGGATATCGTCATTGACCCGAATGACAACGGCGCCAAGTTCGACGCCAAGGGGCCGGAGCAGGCTGAGCAGCGGGCAAAGGACCTCAAGGAGCGGCTCAGCAAGGGCGATGATTTCGCCACTCTCGCGCGCACGTATTCCGAACATCAAAGCGCTTATCAATCCGGTGATATCGGCTTCCTCCCCAGAACGGAGTTCGCCATCGCGCTGCCGCAACAGATGGGATTGCCCGCTTCGCTTGGTGACAGGCTTTACACAATGGAACCGGGCAATGTCACTGAGCCGATTAAGGATGCGGCCGGGCGCTGGCACATCCTCAAAGTCACTGGCAAGCAGACCGAGACCCGTGATCTCACTTTGGATGATCCGAACGTGAGAAAACGGATTCAGGACGCCATCCTGGATCAGCGCAAGCAGGTTCTCGGCGCTTCTATTCAGGCGCGCGCGCGCGACGAGGCCAAGATCGAGAACCTCCTGGCCCGGCGCATGGTCGAAAACCCGAACAGCCCCGGCGTTCTGCGTTCCGTCCCTGGAACGAACACGGGCGCGGCGAGCGCCGGCCCGTCGCCGACCGCGGAGGCGAAGAAGTAAGAAAGGAAGACAAGGAGACAAGGGGAAGGGGAGAGAAGGAGAAAGAAATTCAAATCGCCTTGTCCCCTTGTCTCCCTGTCCCCTTGTCTCCTTGTCTCCTTGTCTCCTATGCTTTTCCGTCTCGCAGAAGTGACCAAGGCCTACGGCGCGCAGGAAGTGCTGCGCGGCGTCACTTTTCAGATCAATCCCGGAGAACACATCGGTCTGGTCGGCCGCAACGGCGCGGGCAAGACGACGTTGCTGCGTCTGATCACCGGCGCCGAAACGCCCGACAACGGCGAGATCGAGCGATTGCGCGGGTTTCGCTACGGCGCGCTGGCCCAGCACGTCGATTTTCACGGCGGAATAACGGTGATGGACGCGGCGCTCGAAGTCTTCGAGAAGTTGCAGTCGCTCGAAGCGAAAATGCGGAACCTCGAACACGCGATGACTGAAAATTCCGGCGACGACCTCGACCGCGTGATGCATGAGTACAGTGAGGCGCAACAGGCTTACGAGCACGAGGGCGGATTCAGTTATCATGCGCGGGCCGAATCCGTGCTGCTCGGCCTGGGATTTACGAAAGATGAGTTCGGCAAACGCGCCGAAAACCTGTCGGGCGGCGAAAAAAACCGGCTGGGACTGGCGCGTTTGTTGCTGCTCGAACCGGACATCCTGTTGCTCGACGAGCCCACGAACCACCTG
>DASUFM010000430.1:0-4969 GCA_036274535.1 Blastocatellia bacterium | reverse complement strand
CGCGCCGTTCGCGCCGAGCAGGCCGTAAATCTCGCCGTGCCGGACCTCAAGGCTGATGCCCTTCACGGCGGCGAACGAATGAAATTGTTTGACGAGGTCGTCGGCGCCGATCGCGACCTGTCCGCGCAATTCGCTGTGATCGTGGCGGCATGGAAACGGCGCTTCATGCGGCTCCTGCCCGAGTCCGCGCAGCGTCGCGACGAAAGTGTTTTCGAGAGTGGGCTCATCGACGCGTATTTCTTCGATTCGCACTCCGGCGGCTCTCATTTTTTCTTCCAGCAGCCGCTCCGTTTTTTCCGGATCGCGCGCAATGAGATCCATGCGGTCGCCGAAGCGCTGGACGTCAACGATTCCGGCATACTCATTATCAGGGCCGCTGATTTCTGAAAGGAGTCGTTCCGCCTCGCCGAGATTTGAGGCGCGCAACTCCATACGCACAGCCCGCATGCCTGCTCGCAACTCGGCGGGAGCGCCGAGTCGTTGAATCTCGCCCATATGCATCAGCGCGACCCTGCGGCACCTTTCGGCCTCGTCCAGGTACGGAGTCGCCACCATAATCGTCAGTCCCCCGGCCGCCAGATGCGCGAGCGTGTCCCAGAATTCGCGGCGCGACACCGGATCGACGCCGGTGGTCGGCTCGTCCAGCAACAACACGCGAGGCTCCGGCGTCAGGGCGCAGGCGAGCGCCAGTTTCTGTTTCATGCCGCCGCTCAACCGCCCGGCCTGCCTTTCCTCGAATCGATCCATGTCGAACAGCCGCAGATAACGGCGGCCTCGCTCGACGATCTCGTTCGGCGGGACCTGGCGCAGGTCTCCGATGTATTTGATGTTCTCCATCACGCTGAGGTCGGGGTAAAGACTGAACGTTTGCGTTAGGTATCCGGTTTGCGCGCGCATCTCTCGCGCGGGGTAGCCGAAAACTTCCGCCACGCCGGAATCCGCCTCCATCACCCCTGCCAGAATTTGAAAGGTCGTGGTCTTGCCGGCGCCGTCTGGGCCAATCAACCCGAAGATCTCGCCCTCGTTCACATCCAGACTTACGCCGCGAACGGCTTCGACGGACCCGTAGCTTTTCCAGAGGTCCTTGATGCTGATCGCAGGTTGAGGATGGAGGATGGAGGATGGAGGATGGAGGATCGGTTCTTCATCTACGATCTTCGATCCTCCATCCTCCATCCTCCATCTTCTTTCTTTTATTTTCTCCATCTACCTTCCCTCCACCTGCCTTCCGGCCATTTGTCGCCTTCAACGAGAATCTCGCCGTCCGCCGGCATGCCGGGTTTGGCGAAACCGAAGCCTTCTTTCAACTGCAACTTGACTCCGACGACCTGTTTTACGCGCTCGTCGCGGAAGTAAGTGTTTTCCGGGGTGAAGGTGGCCTCGGGGTCAATGCGTGAGACGTATGCGGCGATCGGTTTATCGGGATTGGAATCAAGAAAGATTCGCGCCGGCTGATCCACTTTGACTCTGCCGATCTCTCCTTCAGGGATAAAGCCCCGCAAATAGACCTTGGTGAGGTCCACCATAGTGACCAGAGGCGTTCCGGCCGTTACCACTTCTCCTGGTTCGGCGGCTCGTGTCGTGATCGTTCCGTCGAACGGCGCTCTGACGGTGAGGTCATTGCGGTCCGCCTCGGCCTCGCGTAGTTGAGCGCGGGACTGATCGGCGGCCGCGTTGCTGGCGGCTATTTCCGATTCCTGCTGCGCGATCTGCCTGCGCACGGCTTCCGCCTCGGCGCCACGAATCAACGGATTGACCAGATTCGCTTTGGCCGTGGCCAGCGCGCCGCAGGCCGCTTCATATCGGCGCTTTGCGGCGGCCACCGCCGCCGCCTGTTGAGCTGCCTTTGACACCGCCTCTCTTCCCTGGCGTTCCGAAACCGCGCCGGTTCTCGCCAGCCGGACGTAAGCGTCTCTGTCGAAGACCGCGAGGTTATAGGCGGCTTCCTGCTGGATCAGGTCGGCCAGGGCGGAAGCCATTTCCTTGCGCGCCTGCGCCACTCGGCCTTCCGCGTCGATTTTCGCCTGTTCCATTTGCAACTGGCTCTGTCGCAATTGCTGCGAGAGGACGGCTATCTGGTCGCGCGCGGACTGCGCTCGCTCCTCGGCCTGCCGCAGCCCGGCGCGAGCCTGATCCTCGCGCGCCAGAACCTGTTCGTTGTCGAGAATCGCTATAATGTCCCCGGCCTTGACGCAGTCGCCTTCTCGGAAACGCATCTCCAGAATGCGCCCGGTCGCTTTCGGCGCCACGGCGGAATCGTCGCCCTCGATCCGTCCGCTCAGAACGACGACGTTGCCGGGAACGCCGCGATTTGCAAAGAACAACTTCCAGATCAGAAACGCCAACGCCGCCAGCGCGGCAAGCAGGAGAAGTATGAGGACGATGCGGCGAACACGGCGAAGACGAGAGCCGGCGGCCTCCCTTAGCCTCGTCCATCGCGACTGCCTGACCGGTTCCGGAGAGCGCGTGACTGTTCCTTGTTCCTCCATTCGATTGTTCTCTCAAGTCTCCGTCCGGAAGCGCACACAATCAGTTTCAACCGCTCTCGCCCTCTACCGACTCAGACAGATCAATCAAACGTTATACAAACGCTGCGCCAGCGGCGCCACTCTTGCGCGGAAGCCTCCAGGCGCGATTCTCCCCACGCCCGCAGGCGATCGATTGAAGCGTCCCGGCAAAACGCCGTACGTGTCGAATGCAGACGGTTGTATCTTATTGGTCATGCGCGCAGGACGCGCTGTTTCACAGTTGATGAGTTAAGCGCCGAGGATTCGCTATGAAGTCATCAAATAGCGGGAAGGTTGCAGACACAGTACGGGGGCGTAAGCTCCCCGTACTGTAATGCTCGTCACATGAAGCTGACTACTCATACCGAAGCGCGTCAATCGGATCGAGACCAGACGCTTTCCGCGCGGGGTAATAGCCGAAAAGAATTCCGATCACTACGGAGAAGATGACCGAGACGACAATCCACACGAAGGAGATGAGGGTGCGCCATCCCAGCATCATCGGGATAGTAAATGAGACGGCTACGCCTAATAAGATTCCGATCGCGCCGCCGGTCAGGCTGAGCACGATCGATTCGATCAGGAACTGCGTGCGGACGGCCGACGATCGCGCGCCGATCGCCATGCGGATGCCGATCTCGCGCGTACGCTCAGTCACCGAAACCAGCATGATGTTCATGATGCCGATGCCGCCCACCAGCAGCGAGACACAGGCGATGGCGCCTAACAAGTACGTCATGGTCTTGTTGGATTGATCGGCGGCTTCGGCGACGTCGGTCAGGTTGCGGACGAAGAAATCGTCCTCCTCGTTCGGCGCCAGTTTGTGACGCTGTCGCATCAGTTCGGTGATCTGTTCCTGCGCCGTATAAGTCGCCTGCGGCGTGATCGCCGAAACGTGAGCGAACTGCACATAGGTGATCGCCAGTAATTTCTTTTGAACCGCCGTGAACGGCGCGAACGCCGTGTCGTCCTGGTCACGCCCGCCCGCGTCCTGCCCCTTTGCTTTCATCACTCCGATGACGCGAAAAGGCAACTCGCGCACGCGGACCACCTGTCCGACCGGATCCATGCCGGGGTAGAGGCTTTCCGCAACGGTCTGGCCCAGCACGATGACGCGCGCCGCCGTTCTGACGTCGGCTTCGGTGAAGAATTCACCGCTCGCCACTTCCCACTTCTTGATCGCCGGAAATTGTTCGTTGACTCCCTGGACCTGAGTGTTCCAGTTCTGATTGCCGAAGACCAGTTGCGCGCGCGTGTTGACGGTCGGGCTGGCCATGGCCACGGTCGGGATTTCGCGCTTGATGGCTTCGACGTCTTCGACTGTCAGCCTGTTTGAAAATGTCGCGCCGGTCCCGCTGCGCACGCCTCCGACGTTCTGCGATCCCGCCCCCACGAAGAGCAGATTGGTGCCGACGCTGGCGATCTGCTCCTGCACCGCAGCCTGCGCTCCCTGGCCGATGCTGACCATGGCGATCACCGCCGAGACGCCGATGACGATCCCGAGCATGGTCAGGGCAGAGCGCATTTTGTTGCGCGCCAGCGCGTGAAAGGCAATCCTGAAAATTACAAATATGTTCATATCATTATTTCATCCGCAATATTATCAATCATCGTCATCGTCATCCGGCGATGGCAGCGTCTTTAGCTCTTCGGCGGCGTCGCGGCGATGAAGAACGGGCTCGTCGCTCCTGATCTTGCCGTCGCGGAATATGATCACGCGCTGGGCGTATTCCGCGATGTCATGCTCGTGAGTGACGAGCAGCAGCGTGATGCCGCGTTCGCGGTTGAGCCTCTGGAAGATCTCCATGACCTCGACCGAAGTGCGGCTGTCGAGCGCGCCGGTCGGCTCGTCAGCCAGAATGATCGTCGGGTAATTGACCAGCGACCGCGCGATTGCGACACGCTGCTGTTGTCCTCCCGAAAGTTGATTCGGATGATTGTTCTCGCGCTCGGCCAGCCCGACCGCGCCGAGCGCTTCATGCGCTCGACGTTTTCTCTCGGCGGTCGGGACTCCGGCGTAAAGCATCGGCAACTCAACATTCTCGATCGCCGACGTGCGCGAAAGCAGGTTGAAGCCCTGAAAAACGAAACCGATCTTCCTGTTGCGGATGTCCGCGCGATCGTCCTTTGAAAGTTTCGACACGTCCTGGCCGTCCAGAATATAAGACCCACGCGTCGGCTGATCGAGACATCCGACGATATTCATCATCGTCGATTTCCCCGAACCCGAAACGCCCATGACGGCGACGAACTCACCCTGCTGGATCGTCAACGAAACGCCGCGCAACGCATGCACTTCGATGTCCCCCATCTTGTAGATTTTGTGGATATGATCGAGCGTGATGACAGGCTCAGGCATTGCGCTCTCGGCAGGCGCATTGACTATTTTGCTGTCAGGTTCTGCTACCAAAGGCACGTATTATCCTCCTCCTAAAATCTTATAGGGCTTATGGGGCCTGGCA
>DASUFM010000429.1:0-6160 GCA_036274535.1 Blastocatellia bacterium | reverse complement strand
ATGAAGGAGTCGCGCGCGGCCTCCGACGTGATGTTGCGCCTTGAAATCACGCCTGCGCAGTACCAGAGAGGACTGAAGATATTGCAGACGTGGGATAGGCGGGCCAGGGAAGGCGCGCTGTTATATTCTGACCTTTCCATGGATAACATTCTGCTCGTGAAGCAGGTCACTGAGAGCCTCAATCAATGCGGGGAAAAGATCAATCTATACAAGCTCGACTGGGGCGTTGAAGACAAAATCTCCGACGACAATCCGATCCCGCAGGTTCCGTTCCTGTTTTTCAAGGAGATGCGGCGACTCAACGAATCGCTTCACCTGCGAGACGAGAAGTTTCAGGAATACACGACGGCGGCGTCGGGAAAGTGAGATAGGAGATAACGATGAAACGAGTGGTCTTTCTCTGCGCGCTCACATTCATCTTTTCGCTCCTGGCCGAAAATGTGGCGCCTGGTCAATCGGCCGCAGGGAAGACCTGCCCCTTCAGCGTTATCGGCATGTGGAAGATTGAAGGAAGGACTGAAGCGGACGCCACATTTTATAACTTCTCGACGGATGGATGGGTCAGGGTTATGACCCATTCCGCAGGCGTCTTGCCTAGAGAGTACGAGATTACAGCCGAAGTGAAGTATGTATTTGACATGCCCGACGCCCCCGGCCGCGTGGATTTCATAGCAAGTCAGGGGAATGACGCTTTCCCGACTGGCAAAACCACCCTGGTGATAGCCGAGTATGGCGATGACAGCTTCATTACGGAGAATCCAAAAACGCTCGAGCGAATCCACTGGGTGAGGGCTCAAACGCATCGGTACTTCCTTACTTTCGCCTCTCGCGAACGCCCCGCCCAGTCGGCGTTCGCGATGTGGACCACGCTGGACGGACGCGGAACTAAAATCGAGGCGCTCGGCTTGCGGATGGAGAATAGTGGCGGAGCGAGGCCGATCTTCGGCCCGATTCCTGACCGGCTTTATGGTGAGTTCGAATACGAGAGTCATAAGGATTCGGACGTGATGTTGCGCCTTGAGCTGACCGAGGCGGAGTTTGAGAGGTCGCATAAAGTGTTCGAGACCTGGGCCGAATACTCGCAGACCGCGAAACTGCCGCACGATGACCCTTATCTGAATGGCATGGAGTTTTTGAAAAGCGCGGCCGAAAATCTCAACCAGTGCGATGAGAAGCTCAAACTGGATAAGACCTCCGGCGCCGTGACCATGCAACAGACTCTGGGATACATCAGGATGATGAGGAAAAAGAACAAGAATTCGCACGTCAATAACGGAATGTTTCCCGCGGATTGGCGTCCGGCGCTGCTTCCGAATTGATCTTTCCGGTTTTTCCCCTGTGGCTGCGGCGCTTCCGTGGCTGCTTTATCACAACTATCTTGACATGATTTCGTCAGCGCTGATGATTGATCAACGCTGTGGGATGATACTTTCTAACCTAAGGAGAAACGACTATGACTGACACGCAATCGCAGCAATCGCAGACGACGGCCTCAGTAAGCGGTAGTACGGGGGGGACCTGTTCAACCACCGGGCCGTACAAGTGCGCCACGCACACTACGACCGTCATATTTTTCAAAAAAGGAGATAAGTTCTCCACTTGTCCCTCCAATGGCACTAGCACGGGCCACTCCACCACCTGGACCACGGTGAACTCGCAGTAGGGATGGCAAAGCCCTTTAAACTGAGGGGGGGCCGCCGCGACGCGCGGGATGAACTGCGGCTCGTGGAATATTTCTGTCGCTGCTCCACGTGTCGCCGCGATTTTCGCGTGTCGCGGCGTCTCCATTTCTTCGATTGCGCTCAGTCCTGTTCCAACAAAGCTTGATTTGTCATTCATCGGCGCATATTATTCGCCATCGATTAGCAATACAAAATCGAACACATAATGTAGGCGCCGCCGATAAGGATATTCAGTAAGGATTATCTGCGCAGTTCTCGGCTGCGACCCATTTCCCTCATTGGGGGCGTGTATGTGTCCGCTTTTACCCGTTTCAGGGGTGGCGAAATAGCATGACCAAGGCTGAGTTGAAAACTCTCCCCAGCGGAAAGCTCTTCGGATGCTGCGCATCGTATTTTGACGATGACCAGTATTGGAATGAGTTTGTCCGGCGGTTCAATCCGTGCCTGACGAACAGCGTTTATCAAACCTATCGGCGATTCAGCGTCGATGGGCCTCCATCTTTGGAAGTCATCTCCGATCTACTTCAGGAAATCTACCTCAAGATTCTCAGAGATAAATGCGCGGCCCTGCAGCGCTTCCGCGGCGCGTCGGAGTTTGAGGCCGAGGTCTACCTGATGCATATCGCGACCAGCGTGACGATCGATTACCTGCGCCGTCAACGTTCCCTCAAACGCCGCGCGCGGACTGAGTCGCTCGACAAAGCCGTAGTTCTGGAAGAAATCCGCGGCCGGCGGGATAAGGCGATCAATCACTATACGGATGAACTGGCTGAAAACGACGTGATCAGAATATTGAAGCGATCTTTCAAGGGGAGGAACAGGAAACGCAATATCCTGATTTTCCTTCTGCATTTCCGCGAGGGTTTAACGCCTCAGGAGATAGCCGAGGTCGAACTTTTCGAACTCAGGCCGTCGAGCGTCTCGCACATCCTGGCGGACATGCGAGAGAAGTTGCGCGAAGAAATGTTTTTCGAAAAGGCGCCATAAATAGTCAAACCGCAGAGGATCGAGGATGGAAGATGGAAGGAGTCATTACGATCCTCGATCCTCGATCCTCGATCCTATGTGGTTTTAACTTCAATATAAGGGGCGTGGGGGTTGCGGCTCGCTCCATTCCGCTCTCAGCCTGTTTTCAGTGAATTCCTTCGACTCATAAGGCGGAAGTCCGATCGCCTGGCGTTCATAGTTTCTGACGCCATCTATCATCTCCGGGTCCATCCTGCCGTGCGCGGCGTCGTCGGCATGAATCAGTTCATGCGCGAGCCAGATGGCGGGCGGCTGCTTCTGCCACGCCGCGGCGAATCCAATGCTGGAGAGGTCGGGGTTGTATTTGATGGTCGTATTCGATCCGCTTCCGCAGCCGCGGACCGCCCTCTCTCTTCCCGATTCGTCTGTCCACCTGAGCGCCTTGCCCGGGGCGACGGCCGCCCGATAATTGTCCGGCCGCGCTTCGCTCATTCTCGATGACGGAACGATCGTGACGGTCAATCCCCTCGAGGCGAGGCTTCCCAGGAGACCGGCGCCAGTCGGAACGCCGGCGATCTCTTCCAGGCGCCGCTGCGTTTTATCGACGAAATCTTTATCGCCTTTGATGATAATTCCTCCCTGATATTTGACCGCCAGGAGTTCCGCGGCCGGTATCTTCTCCAGCAAATCCGCCGCCAGGATTTTATATAGCGCCTCTCGCTCCTTTACGGGCGCGAAGCCCAAACTCAAGGCGTCTCGCATCCGATGGCGAATCTCTGCGGCCAGGCGACGTAGTTCCTCGACCGAACACGCCGCCACGATCCGTCTAACGATCAAGCTGCGTTCGCGGCCCCGCGCGCCGTCCAGCCGCCGTGCAACGCATGCGGCGCACAGGCACGTTGTTGGATGAAGAGATCCCGTCATTTATTCATCAGCCTTCCAATTGAGATGTACTTCGGTCACTCATGGCGGAGTGTTTCCATCGGATCGAGTTTTGTCGCCCGCCTCGCCGGTATATAACAGGCCAGGAGCGCCACCGTCGACAGCAGAAGGGGGACCCCGATAAAGGTCACCGGATCGGTCGGCTTCACTTGATATAGCCATCCGAGCCACCCCGAGAGCAGGCGCGTCAACGCGAAGGAGATCGCCAATCCGAGAGCGACGGCGATCAGCGTCAGCTTCATTCCGTGTCTGACGACGAGCTTGAGCACGTCCGCCTGACTCGCCCCGAGCGCCATGCGGATGCCGATTTCGCGCGTGCGCTGCGAGACGGCGTAAGACATCACTCCGTAAATCCCCGCGACGGCCAGCGCCAGCGCCACGAAAGCCAGGGCGGAGAGCAGCAGAGTATTGAATCTTGGCCGGGCGATGGATCGCCATAGCACATCATCCATCGTTCGGACGTCACCTATCGCCGTTTCCGGGTCCATTGAGTGGATCTCACGAATAATGGAGGGCGCCAGACTCGCAGGTTCGACGTTCGTGCGCGCCACCAGCGCGCCGAAGGGAAAAGCAAAACTGTAAGGCGGCCAGTAGACGGTCGGCTGGATTTCGCCGTCAAGGTCGGTGGTTTTGATGTCTCCCACAACGCCGATGATTTCATCCCACTTTTCTTCCCGGTTGAGTCTGATGCGGCGACCCAGCGGGTTCTCGTTGGGCCAGAACTGTCTGGCCATCGTTTCATTGATAATGATGACTCTGGCGTCATTATCAATGATTTCACGTTCGGTGAAGTCTCTGCCCATTCGCATCGGAATGCCCATCGTTCTGAAGAAGTCGCTGTTGACTATGCGGACATCGGCCCTGGGTCTGGCGGACATCTCCGGTTCGGGAGCGCCTTCGAACAAGATGGCCATATTGAATGCGGTCAGGGCCAGCCCCCTGTTGAGGGGCAGCATGCTGACGACGCTGGCGGATTGCACGCCGGGAATGGTCTTTATACGGTTGATCGTCTGCTCGAAAAACGCAATCTTTTTCGTCCTGCCCTCATCGGTGGAAGGGTACGCGCTGGTAGGCAGCAGCAGCCGCATCGTCAACAAGTTCCGCGGATCGAGCCCGGGATCGGTCGCCTGCAGGCGCAGAAAACTCCTGATCATCAATCCCGCCCCGATGAGCAGCGCCACCGCGAGCGCCATCTCCGCGACTATAAAACCGCTGCGCAATCGGGCGCCGTTCGCTCGCGACATTACGCTCTTGGCGCCCTCTTTGAGCATTTCGTTGAGGTCGAGCTTTGACGCATGCCAGGCGGGCGCCAGGCCGGAGACGATACCAGACAGCATCGAGACGCCCAGCGTGAAGCCCAGCACCATCCCGTCCAGCGGCATGGCGTCAAGCTCCGCCAGGCGCGGGATATTGGAGCCGTCTAGCGCGACTAACAGCTTGACCAGCAAAAACGCCAGCATCAATCCGAGCGCGCCGCCCACCGCCGACAGGATGAGGTTCTCGGTCATCAACAATCGGATCAATTGCAGGCGGCTCGCGCCCAACGAAGCGCGAACGGCGATCTCCTTTTCTCTTGAGGCGGCCTGGGCCAGACGCAGGTTGGCTACGTTGGCGCAAGCGATCAGAAGAACGAAACCGACGGCCCCGAGCAAGGTGAGCAAAGTCCGATCAATATCTCCGATCACCTGTCTATCAAGTGGCGCGACGTCCACGTTGTAGCCCGTGATCAAGGTCGGAAACTGCCGCTGCAATTGGCCCGTAATAACTTTCAACCCCTCACGCGCCTGCTCCAGCGTACTCCCCTTCTTGAGCCGCGCCGGCGCCTGTAAGAACCCTCCAAAACCGGCGGTGAGGTAACTCTTCGCCGGGTCCAATCCGAGTGGCGTCCAGATGTCAGCAGGTTCTTCATTGAACCGGAAGCCAGGCGCCATGACTCCGATCACTGTATGCCCCACGCCGTCGAGATGGACTGTTTTCCCAAGTATTCCCTGATCGCCGCCGAAGCGTTGCCGCCACAGACCGTAGCTCAAAATCACGACTCGCTCTCCATGCGGACGCTCTGTTTTCCCCGTGGCTTGCGGCATGTCTTCGTTCTGCGAGAATAGACGGCCCAGGGCGGGTTGAACTCCAAGCATAGTGAAGAAATTGGCTGAAACCTGCTGTAGATGAACCTGTTCAGGCTGCGCCGCGCCGGTGAGTGTCTTTTGATCCAGAGCGACTACCGCAGCCATCTCTTCGAAGTCGCGATTGTTCTTCTTCCATTCGTGGAAAATGTCCGGCGCTATTCTGCTAGTGCGGCCGGTCTTGAGGTTGCGCCATTGGAGCATTACCAACCTTTCAGGCTCATGATAGGGAAGTGGGCGCAGCATCACCGCGTTGACGACGCTGAAAATGGCGCTGTTCGCTCCGATTCCCAACGTCAGGCTCAGCGCGGCTATGGCCGTATACATTGGGGCGCCGAGTAACATTCGCAGGCTGTAGCGAATATCCCTCCAGAGAGTCTTCATTAGTCAACCTCCTGTGTTAAAGAGAGTAAAGGCGCATAAATCTGACTTCCCGGAATGATCCGG
>DASUFM010000428.1:0-2772 GCA_036274535.1 Blastocatellia bacterium | reverse complement strand
TTAGCCACAGAGCCACAGAGTCACAGAGACAAGAAGAGGAGGAAAGAAGTGAGTTTCGCTTTTCATATATCCTTATCCTTGTCTCCTCGTCTTTTTTTCTCTGTGCCTTTGTGTCTCTGTGGCTATTTGTTCATATCAGTAAGCCCACCGCGCCAGCACGCTGCCTGCCGTGAATCCCGCGCCGACGGCGGCGAACAGCGCCAGGTCGCCTTTCTTCAATTTGCCGGCCTCAATCGCGTCTCCGATGGCCAGCGGGATGGTCGCCGCGGTCGTGTTGCCGTATTTGTGTATGTTCTTGATGACCTTGTTTTGATCCAGGCCGATCTTGTTGGCGGTGGCGTCAATGATCCGCAGGTTGGCCTGGTGAGCGATGAACGCGCCGATGTCGGCGCCGGTCAGATTGTTCCTTTCCAGCATGGACCGGCTCATCTCTTCCATCTTGCGCACGGCGTATTTGAAGACCGCCTGGCCGTTCTGGTGGATGTAATGCATCTTCTTCTCCACGGTCTCGTGTGAGGAGGGATGCAGGCTGCCGCCGCCGGGCATATACAAATGTTCTCCGCCGGATCCGTCGATTTCGTGGCTGTAATCGAGTATGCCGTAATTCTCTTCACCGTCGGCGCAGGGTTCCAGCAGGACCGCTCCCGCGCCGTCGCCGAAGAGGATGAGCGTCGTGCGGTCTTCGGGGTTCAGGATGCTGGTCATGACGTCCGCGCCGACGACCAGGACCTTTTTATGATGGCCGCTTTCTATGAACTGCGCGCCGGTGGTCAGAGCGTAAAGGAATGACGAACAGGCCGCGGAGATGTCGAAGCCCCAGGCGCGCGTCGCGCGAATCTTGTTCTGGACCAGACAGGCGGTCGAGGGGAAGAACATGTCGGGCGTGACCGTCGCGACAATGATCAACTCGATCTCATGGGCCTCGATGCCGCGCCGCTTCAACAGATCGTCGGCCGCCTTGACGGCCAGTTCGGATGTCGGCGTGCCCTTTTCGACCCAGTGGCGCTCGTGAATGCCCGTACGCTCGACGATCCACTCATTGTTGGTTTCGACCATCTCCGACAGATCGTAGTTGGTGACCACGCGCGGCGGGACGTGCCGGCCCAACGCGGTGATCTTCGCTCTTCTCCTGTTAGCCATAATTAAACTCCTTTGGGTATTCGCTTCGGTGTTTCTACTGTCAACCAGAAACCGGATTATGGCAAGTACGGAAGCGCGTCATCGCTTTCGACGAACTTGCGCAAACCGGCTTCGACAGCGGGCCTGGTGAATAATTCGCAGAAGATTTCAATTTCCTGACGCAATTCGGCGTATGGGATCGGTTTCATAAAACTCTTCGCCGCCGCGCTCGTCGCGCGATCGAATTTTTTGACCTGCGCCGCCGTGAACCGGGCCACCTTCAGCGATGCGCCTTCGGCCACCACCTGGCTCACCAGGCCGGCGTTCTGGGCCTTCGTCGCGTTGACGCTGCGCCCCGTCAGCAACAGGTCGCGCACAATGGCGTTGCCCAGGTCGCGCTTCAGGCGCGGGATGCCGCCGAAGCCCGGAATCAACCCCAGCCGCAATTCGGGAAAACAGAATCGCGCCGTCTTATCAGCGATGATCAGATCGCAAAGCAGCGCGAGTTCGAACCCGCCGCCGAAAGTCACGCCGTGAACCGCCCCGATGGTGGTGAGGGGCGAGGCGTCGATGGCGTTCGCCACCCGGTGAATGCGGTTGAGAAAATCGCGGACCAGCGGCGCGGCCTTATCGAACCCTATCTCTTTCGACTGGAAGTAAAGCTCGCGCAGGTCGGCGCCCGCGCAGAAGCCGGCCTTCATTCGACTGTGAATAATCAGCGCGTGGGCTTCGTTTTTCAGCGTCTCGTGAGCCTCTACGAATTTCTCGAGCTCTGCGAGAGTTTGCGTTCCGATCTCGTTGCAGGGCTCTCGATGCAGCGCGAGTTCGATACATCCGTCATTCAGTTCCCACGATAAAGTCGCGCCTTGAAAACTTTTCATGCCTTTACAGTCGTCTTTTGATAGAGCGCGTCGATTTCGCGCTCGAAATGAGCAGTGATCGCATCGCGCCGCAATTTGCCGTTCGCCGTCAACAACCCGCTCTCGATGGTCAGCGGTTTCCTGTCTATGTGAAAAGCGTGGACGCGCTTGTAATGCGGCAGTTGCGCGTTGACCGTTTCCAGAGCCTTCTCGACCTGCTGATTGTCTACGTCGCCGGTGACCAGAGCGGTCAGAAACCCGCGCCCATTGCCCACCACCACGCATTGCTGCGCCCCGGCCAGGTTGAACAAAACTTTCTCTTCTATCGGTTCGGGCGCGATGTTGTGGCCCGAATTTAAAATGATCAGGTTCTTGATTCGCCCGACGATCGCCCAATTGCCTTTCTCGTCGACTTCGCCCTGGTCGCCGGTGCGGAACCATCCGTCGTTTAAAGCTTTCGCCGTCGCTTCGGGCTTGTTCCAATAACCGGCGAAGATGTTCGGCCCGTAAACCAGAATCTCACCGTCTTCGCCGAGCCGCATCTCGACGCCTGGGATCGCGGGGCCGACGCGGCCCGGCGCGAAATCACGCGGATCATCCATCGTGCAGATCGCCGTCGTTTCGGTCAATCCGTAAACCTGCAGGACGCGGATCCCCAGCATGGAGAAGAACAACTGCGTCTCTTTCGCCAGCGGCGCCGAGCCGCAGATCAACGCCTTCAGGTTCGGCCCGATTTTCTCTTTGATCGATGAAAAGATCAGCGCGTTGGCGAGCGCGAACCAGAAGCCGGCCG
>DASUFM010000427.1:0-4184 GCA_036274535.1 Blastocatellia bacterium | reverse complement strand
AATTGCTCGACCAGGTTCGCTCAGACCTCGTTCCCTTACCTGCAATCCCGGATTCAATCGACCCGCCGAATACCGCCGCGCCTCAGACGCCTCTTTCGGAGTTGCTCAATCAATTGAGGGGCTTCCAAACAACGCTTGACGCATTGCAGCAACAGGCGCAGCAGTGGATCAAGTTGATAGAACAACTCGGCTCAAATCGGTACAACGAGCGCTAGCGATTGGATTTTTTCTTTTTTGGCGATTTTTCCGCCAGAGCGACGCTGAGATAGACGCTGCGAAGACTCCGGCTTAGACATAGCTCCGATAAAGTGCTCAGCGTAGGTGATGGCCTTTATAAATTGAGGCTGGGTGGCTGTGAGATCTTCCTCGGCCCAAATCTTTAGCCGCAATCATAAGTGAGGCGATTTGTGCCGCAGGACGAACCCGAAACTCATTCTTTCATAATCAAGCTCTGGCTCGAAAAGGAATCTGACGACGCCGGGCAGTCATGGCGAGGGCACATTACGCACGTGCCGGGTGGCAATCGGCGTTATCTGCGTCATCTCGAGGATATTTTGAAGTTCATCGCGCCATACCTGAAATCGGCTTCGCAATCGGCAGGTCGCAGGACGTGGCGTTCGATCTGGTTCGGCTGGCTAAAGCGCCGGCGCTAAAACAAGGAGGAGGGAACATTGGCGGGATTTGCCGGCATCGCTGCAGTGAGCAAAAGCATTGAGATGCTGCTCAACGCCTGCTTCGAGGAAAACCCTCCGGTCGGCGATAAGAAGACCAAGGCCCTGCTTGTCCGCACCAGCGACTTTGAGGAATCTACTACGATCGGTTCGCCGTCGCTCTCGGTATTCCTCTACCGGGTGGATTTCAACAAGACGATGCGCGCCGCATGGTCGGCCACGTCGGGGCAGGATGGGCGCTCACATCTGGGGTTGGACCTGCACTACCTGATCACGCCCTGGGGGACCGATGCCGAAGAAGAGCACCGCATTCTGGGCGGCGCCATGCAATGCCTGGAGACCACTCCGATCCTCAGCGGGCCGCTGCTGCATTCTTCCGGCGAATTTGGCGCGGGCGAATCGGTGCAACTGCTGCTCGAAGAGGTTTCGACCGAAGCAGTAATGCGCACGTTCGATTCGCTGCCGACCGATTACCGGCTGAGCGTGCCTTACATTGCGCGAGTCTTGCGCCTCGATGGGCGAGTGGCGGCGCCGGAAGGGCCGGTTGTAAGCGCCATCATCGGCGCGACGCCGACGACAAGAATATGAACCAGTTTCTGCCAAACCGGTATATTGAGATCATCCATCGACTCGCGCTGGGCATCGAGCCTCTCGATGCGTTTCGCGGCGGCCGACTCAGCTACCAGCTTCAAGCGGTTTATGACGTTCAGCGCCCTGGCATACTGCGCCCGCCAATCGAGCGCCATCTCTCGAACCTCTTTTCACTTCGATACCAGCCCGGCGTGGCCACGCAGTTGGATTTACGTTTCCTGGATTCGGCCGAGCAGGTCTACCGGCCCGAATACGACCGCCGCCGGGTGGCGCCGCGACGGCTGGGCATTCCGATTCTGACATTGACCGACGTCGAAGCCGCCGAGGCGGTCGACAAGCAGGGTTTCAACCGGCGCATCCGCCGCCCGGCTTTCTTTCCGGGCGCGGCTTATGACCTCGGCGCAACAGCCACGGGGATGCGCGGACGCGTCGTGCGTAACGGCCAGCCGATGCGGTGGGCGCGAGTGACGGCGACGCTCTCAGGTTCGAGCGTCATCGTCGGTCACGCGCACGGTGACGATCGCGGGGAGTTTCTGCTGTTGATCGACGCGAGCGTGACCACCGGCAGCGCGCTGCCCAACCCGCTGGAGGTGGAAATTTCGGTCTTTGGCCCGTCGTCGCCGCCGTCGCCGCCATCCCCCGAATTCGCCCTGCTCGATCCCCTGTGGGATCTGCCGCGTGAACAACTGGATGCGCCCGGCGGCGCCGACCCGGTCGCAGCCGGGACGGCGCCGCCGCCTGATTACACGGCCAGGGTTACACGAGTTATTGAATTCACTTTGGGAAAGTGTCTCTGCGAAGAGCCCGAATTTGTCATTACCTAGCGCATTGCGCGCTGCAATTAAGGAGCGATTCTATGCCTGAATATCTGGCGCCGGGAGTTTATGTCGAGGAAACCTCGTTCCGCTCAAAATCGATCGAAGGCGTGGCGACGAGCACTACAGGATATGCCGGGATGACACGTTACGGCCCGGTGCAATATCCAGACGGCCCGCAGACGACCGAGCCGCGCCTGATTACCAGTTTCACCGAGTTCGAGCAGGTCTACGGTCGTTTGGAGCCGTTGATGGTCGGAATCAGCGGCGCCGATGAACGGCTGCCTTACCTTGCGCACGCGGCTAGATCCTTCTTCGACAATGGCGGCCGGCGGCTTTACGTGTCGCGAGTCTTCACGCCGCGGGAGCCTGCGCCGGGGACCTTCGATTTCGGCGTCGCCAACCGCAGCGTCGCGGTCGGGACGGCGACCGCGACCTGGCGGGCGCGATGGCCGGGCAGCTACGGCAACGCGCTGGTCGAAACCCGCGTCGTGCGCAGCAAAAACATCGCATTCCAATACCAGGGCGACGACCCGCGCGCGGCGTGGGGCGTACAGGTCACGCGCGCCAGGGCCGGAGCGGTGGTCGAGATCCTTGCGGCGTCCACTACACCGCTGCCTTCCGGCAATGCTCCGCTGATCTCGGGCAATCTGGCGATCGTCGAGGTCGACGCCGACGGCCGGCAGAGTTTTGCAGGCGGCAGCGGTCCCGTCACGCCGAATCCGGGGGATATCATCCAACTCATCGAGTTGCAAGTAGTCGTTACAGTCGACCTGGAACGAATCGATGTTTATGACGAACTCGGCGCTGACCCGCGACAGAAACGTTACATCGGCAAGATTCTCCAGCGCGACGACCCCGAAAGCGAAAACTCTGTCATCTGGCTCGATTGGACTCCGCCTGATTCTATGGCCGACGCGGCGACACAACTGATGGTTGCCCTGCAAGGGAACGTCAATCCACGACTGGCCGGCGGGCATGACGGATTAGAAGCCGCGCCCGACAATCTGAAAGGCGAGGCCGCTGACCCGGACGATCCCACCATGAAGGCCACCGGGCTCGAAGCGCTCGGCGAGATCGACGACATCGCGATCGTGGCATTGCCTGACGGCGGCGCTTACGCCGACCCCGAAACCTGCGCGCAGGCGGCCGATCGCCTGATCTCTCACGCCGAGCGAATGCATTACCGGATCGCCGTGGTCGACGCCCCACAGGGCAGTTCGATGTCAGAGATCCGTTCTTTTCGCGGGCGGTTCGACAGCAAATACGCCGCGCTGTATCACCCCTGGATTGAAATCTTTGATCCGACCGAGCGCCCTTCTCAGGGGGCGCCGCCGCGCCGATTGACGCTTCCGCCTTCAGGTTTTGTTACAGGCATCTACGCGCGCTCCGACATCGAACGCGGCGTTCACAAAGCCCCGGCCAATGAAATCGTGCGCGGGCTGACCCGCTTCGAAGTCAACATCAACAAAGAACGCCAGGACGTGCTCAACCCCGAGGGCATCAACGCGCTGCGATTCTTCGAGGGGCGCGGCAATCGCGTTTGGGGCGCGCGAACGATGAGCTCCGATCCAGAGTGGAAGTACGTCAATGTCCGGCGGCTCTTCATCTACATTGAACATTCGATAGACAAAGGAACGCAGTGGGCGGTCTTCGAATCGAACGGGCCGAAGCTGTGGGCGAACCTGCGCCAGACGGTCGAGGATTTTCTGCTGACGCTTTGGCGCGACGGCGCGCTGCTTGGCGATAAGCCCGAGCAGGCTTACTTCGTCCGCTGCGACCGCACGACTATGACCCAGAACGATCTGGACAATGGGCGGCTGATCTGCCTGATCGGCGTCGCGCCGGTCAAGCCCGCCGAGTTCGTCATCTTCCGCATCGGCCAGTGGACGGCGGACGCGAAAGTTTAATGACAGGTTCCAGACGCCAGGCTCCGGATTCCTGCCTGAAATCTGGAGCCTGGAACCTGGCGCCTATTCCGGAGGAGACCATGGCAACTGAAAGGAACAATCCCTACGGCGCGTTCAACTATCTAGTCTCGTTGGGCGACAAGAACAACGACCAGGAAGAGGTCTTTGGCGGCTTCGCAGACGTCAGCGGTTTGGGC
>DASUFM010000426.1:0-9209 GCA_036274535.1 Blastocatellia bacterium | reverse complement strand
AGGCCAATGAGATTAAGTTAGCGAATAGTGGGCGTAAATCGTAACGGCGGAGCCTTTGGAGCGCGGTTGCTTGGAACCGCTTTGGTAGTCATCCTGGATCCCACACACTTCGGGGACGAAAGACCCGGTGGGTTCTCTCTGATCATTATCGAAAAATCGAAGTTGACTACCAAAGCGGTCCCGAACGCCCGCACTCCAAAGGCTGTCGCCACTTCGGGGCTTAACGCCATTGGCCTTTAGGCGGTCTGAGTCAGACCGCCTGAAGGCGGTACTACATGCGATTTTCAGCGGAAAGCTAAAAAACATAGTTAACAGACTAATGAATAGGATCCATGGTCCTATAAGCCCCATGGGAAGGAGGTAGGAAGCATGAAAAGAGTGAGATTATATGAACTAGCGAAAGAATTGAGGCTGGAAAGCCGCCAGGTAGTCTCGGACGCGCGCCGTCTCGGCGCGATGGCCAGTTCGCCTTCGAGTTCGGTGGACGAGGGCGTCGCGAATCGGATACGCGAGCTTTATTTTCCGAAGAAATCCGCGGCCAATGAGCCGCGGGCGGCGCGATTGGTGAAGGCCCACAAGCCCGCTCCAGTGAAACAACAGACCGAAGAGCAGGCGGCTCAGAAACCCGCGCCAGAGACGACGGGCGGAACACGAATCATCAAGCTCGCGGCAAAGCCGGCGTCGATGAAGCCGGCGCCCGCGCCGGTTGAGACGCCCGCCCCTTCGCGGCGAACTACTTATATTCCGCCTCGCGAGACGCGCCCCGTCGGCCGTCATGGCAAGGACCCGCGTAAGAAGGCGGAAAGATTCAGTGACGGGCCGCGGGCGGAGCGTTTCACGGCGAAACGTTCAGTGATCGCGACTCCTACGCCGGCTCCCGAGATTCCAGCCAAATTGAGGCCCGTCCGTCTTATGGAAGGCGCGACGGTGCGCGAATTCGCCGAAAGGCTCGACATCAGACCGAAAGATGTCGTGGCGTCGCTGTTCCAGCACGGCGTGATGGCGACGATCAATCAAACGCTCGACGCCCGCGTCGCGCTCGACATCGGGCGGCGCTTCGGCTACGAAGTCTCCTTCGGCAGTTTCGAGGATTTGACCATCGAATCCGAATTCGAGATCGCGCCTGAAATGATGGAAGACACCGAACGTCGCGCGCCGATCGTGACAGTTATGGGACACGTCGATCATGGCAAGACCAGTCTGCTCGACGCCATCCGGGAGTCGCGCGTGGCCGAAGGCGAGGCGGGCGGGATCACGCAGCGTATCGGCGCCTATTCAGTCGAAGCGCCGGATCCGGACAATCCACTGCAGACCCGGCGCGTAGTGTTTCTGGACACGCCCGGTCACGAAGCCTTCACGATGATGCGGGCGCGGGGGGCCGGCGTCACGGATATCGTTGTGCTGGTTGTCGCCGCCGATGACGGCGTGATGCCGCAAACGGTCGAGGCGATTGACCACGCGAAGGCCGCGAACGTCCCGATTGTCGTCGCTATTAATAAGGTTGATAAACCCGACGCCAATCCTGAACGAGTGAAGAAAGAGTTGGCCGATCGCGGGCTGCTCTGGGATGGTTGGGGCGGAGACACGACCATGGTCGAGGTATCAGCGAAGAAGAGACAGAATGTCGAAGGGTTGTTGGAGATGATTCTGCTGACGGCTGATATCCTGGACCTCAAAGCGAATCCGAAGCGCAGAGCGACGGGGACGGTTCTAGAAGCGAAACTCGACCGCGGGCGCGGTCCGGTGGTGACGGCGCTGATCCAGAACGGAACGCTGCGCGCCGGCGCTCCGTTCATCGCCGGCGACTTCTTCGGCAAAGTCCGCGCGCTCTTTGACGACCGCGGCCAGCGCGTGGAGCGAGCCGGGCCGGCGACGCCGGTCGAAGTGATCGGACTGGAAGGCGCGCCGGCTGCCGGCGACCTGTTCCAGGTCGTCGCCGACGCAGCTAAGGGCCGCCAGATTTCCGGTCTGCGCCAGGCCAATGCCCGGGCCGCCAGCCTGCAGCGCACGGCGGCGCGAGGACTGGATCAATTGCGCGAGCGTATGGAGGCCGGCGATGTCAAAGAATTGCTGGTCGTCCTCAAAGCGGACGCGCAAGGTTCGGTCGAAGCCGTTAAAGAGGTTTTGACGAGACTCTCGACGGACCGGGTCAAAGTCCGCGTGATTCGCGCCGGCGTCGGGGCGATCACCGAATCGGACGCGCTCCTGGCGAGCGCCGCGAAAGCGGAGGCCGCCGTGATCATCGGCTTCAACGTCCGGCCCGAGGCGCGCGCCGAAGAGATGGCCAGACAGGAGAACGTGGACGTCCGTTTGCACTCGATCATCTATAAAGTAGAAGAGGAAGTCCGCGGCGCCATGTCCGGGCTGCTCGCTCCGACGTTCAAAGAGACGGTCATCGGCAAGGCCGAAGTCCGCGAAGTCATGCGCGTGTCGAAAGTCGGCCCGGTCGCCGGTTGTATGGTGACGAGCGGTTCGATCAATCGCGCGGCCAGCGCGCGTCTGATCCGCGACGGCGTGGTTGTCTTCGACAGCCGTATTGCCAGCCTGCGCCGCTTCAAAGACGACGCGGGCGAAGTCCGGCAGGGCTTCGAGTGCGGACTGACGATCGAACGTTTCAGCGACTATAAGGCCGGCGACGTCGTCGAGGCTTACCGGACAGAGGAAGTCCGCGCGGCGTAAATATACGCCCTCACAAAAACAGAAGGTAAAGACGGTCTTGACACCGCCCTGGCGACGAAGATAGCCTTTGCAAAGATTCGCAGATGCTAAACTCTGCGATCATCTGATCGGAGAGTTCGTCTGAATGGGAAGTTTAATGAGGCAAAAGCTGAGCAGCTTCAAAGCGGAATTCTTCAAGGCGCTGGCGCATCCTCTGCGGATTTCAATCCTCGACGCGTTGCGTGACGGGGAACTGACTGTCAATGAGATCAGTCAAAGATTTTCCGTCGAGCGTGCTAACGCCTCACAACAACTCGCCGTTTTGCGCAACAGGAACATCGTCGTCGCGCGCAAGGAGGGGTCGAGCGTCTATTATTCGGTGACCGACCAGACCATCTTCAATCTCCTCGATGTGGCGCGCGATATTTTCAATAATCATCTAGCCGGAGTTCAGAATATACTGAGAGAAATCCGGCTCGATCAACCCAAAAGGGCGGCGCGTCGCTAGCGCCGCCCTTTTTTTTAGCGCGCCTGCAAACATTCGCGGATGCGCAGTTGCTTGAGACCATATGATGCTTGCCGGTTCAACAGTGATTCAAGAGGAAGAATTGGTTAAACGGTTGCTCGCGCAGCAACCATCCGCGGAAGCGACGGTGGAGCGATTGCGCCTGCGGTTCGAAGGCCGGAGCGGCCACGGGGCGTTTGCGCCGATCAGAAACAGAAGTTGCGGCGCATGCAAGATGACCGTCGCATGGGAACGGGTTCAACGCGCGCAATCGGGCGTGTTTATCAATTGCGCCAATTGCGCGAGATTCCTATACGTCGAATAGGACGGATAGGACAGATAACATGTCTGTCCTATCCGTCCTATTCGTCCTATTTGTCCTATTCATATTTATGAAAGACGCAAAAACACCGAGCGCGTCATACAGCATCACGATGCGTGTGCGGATCGACAACAAAGTCGGGATGATCGGCGAAGTCATATCGGCGATCGGCCGCGCCGGCGGCGATGTGGGCGCGATCGACATCGTCCAGGCCACGGGCGTCCACGTCATACGCGACATCACGGTCGACGCCGCTTCGGTCGAGCACAGCCAGGAAATCGTCGACCATGTGGGGGAATTGCCCGGGGTCGAAGTCATCAATGTCTCAGACCGCACCTTCCTGTTGCACCTCGGCGGCAAAATCAAATCCGAAAACAAGGCGCCGTTGAAAACGCGCGCCGATCTTTCGATGGCTTATACGCCGGGCGTGGCGCGCGTCTGTATGGCAATCCACGACGACCCGGAAAAGGCGTATACGCTGACCATCAAGAAGAACACCGTCGCGGTCGTCTCAGACGGGACGGCGGTGCTGGGATTGGGCGCCATCGGGCCGAAGGCGGCGATGCCGGTAATGGAAGGCAAGGCCATGCTCTTCAAGGAATTCGCGGGTATTGACGCCTGGCCCATCTGCCTGGACACGACCGACCCGGATGAGATCGTGCGGACGGTCAAGGCGATTGCGCCAGGGTTCGGCGCCGTCAACCTGGAAGACATCTCAGCCCCGCGATGCTTCGAGATAGAGGATCGGCTGAAGCGCGAAATGGACATCCCCGTCTTTCACGACGACCAGCACGGAACGGCCATTGTAGTGCTCGCCGCGCTGATCAACGCGCTCAGAATCGTCAACAAGAAGCCGGAAGATCTGAAAGTGGTCTTCAGTGGCGTTGGCGCGGCCGGCGTGGCCTGCTCGAAGATTCTCATAAGCGCCGGCGTCCGCAAGATCATCGGCTGCGACCGCCAGGGCGCCATTTATCGCGGCCGCGAGAACGGCATGAATTTCATGAAGAACTGGTACGCCGAGCACACCAACCCCGATGACGAGCGCGGGTCGATTCACGACGTCGTTCGCGACGCGGACGTCTTCGTCGGCCTCTCGGCGCCGGGCACGATCACAATCGCGGACCTCAAACGAATGGCGCACGATCCGATAGTGTTTGCGCTGGCCAATCCGACGCCGGAGATCATGCCCGAAGAGGCCGCCCCTTATGTGCGGGTAATGGCGACGGGGCGCTCCGACTATCCGAATCAAATCAACAACGTGCTGGCCTTCCCCGGCATCTTTCGCGGGGCGCTCGATTGCCGCGCGCGTGATATCAACGAAGAGATGAAACTCGCCGCCGCGTACGCCATCGCTGAAATTATCA
Organism: Blastocatellia bacterium; assembly: GCA_036274535.1. Taxonomy (GTDB): domain Bacteria; phylum Acidobacteriota; class Blastocatellia; order RBC074; family RBC074; genus JAJVID01. The sequence goes on along the minus strand of DASUFM010000426.1, from coordinate 4,360 downwards.
GGCCGGAAGAGTTGCACCCCGATTACATAGTGCCCAGCGTCTTCAACCGCGATGTGGCGAGGCTGGTGGCCGCCGCCGTCACGCAGGCCGCCCTGGAGACCGGCGTGGCCGGCCGACAGCGCCTGGCCAGCGGTAAAGACCGTTAATGGGAGTATTCGATATGCCGCATTTCATATGAAATGCGGCATATGAAATATGAAATCACTGTTTGGAAAAATCCTGAGCACGCCCACAGTTACCGAGACTGTCACTCGCGCCGCCGAAGACCAGCGGATCGAACTCATCACCAGAGAAATTGACGCGCGCGTCCGCAAATTGCTGGGCCGTTCGCTGCACATCCGAGAAGTGGACGCCGGATCGTGCAACGGCTGCGAGATAGAAATCACCGCGCTCACAAATCCCTATTATGATCTGGAACGCTTCGGCCTGCATTTCGTCGCTTCGCCGCGCCATGCCGACTGTCTGCTCGTCACCGGGCCTGTGACGCGCAATATGGCCGAACCGCTCAGACTGACTTATGAAGCCACGCCTGATCCGAAAATCGTAGTCGCCGTCGGCGATTGCGCCCGGGACTGCGGCGTATTCAAAGGCAGCTACGCCGTCGTCGGCGGCGTGGACAAAGTGATTCCGGTGGATGTCATAGTGCCGGGCTGCCCGCCCGAACCGATTGATATTCTGCGCGGGATTCTGGCGGCGATTGACAGATTACCGAAGCGGAAATGAACAGCGGGACGCAATAACGATGACTGAGAAGACGCTTTTCCTTGCAATGATTACAGCCTGGATCGCGGGCGCAATCGCTTCGCTTGTCACTGGCAGGAGCGCTATTACCCGAAGCGTCGCGTCGCTCGGCGCCGGCGTCGGCTCCGCGGCGGGGCTGCTGCTTGGAGCGACGACCATAGTCACCGGGCGCCCGATCTCGTTCAGTTCGGCGCGGATGCTGCCGGTTGGCGGCCTGATGGCGCGTCTGGACGGGCTCGGCGCTTTTTTCCTGATCATCATCGGGCTGCTCGGACTGGCTGTGGCCATATACGGCTATGGGTATTCGGCCTCTTACGAAAGACGTTATTCTCTGAGAATGCTCGGCGCGACGCTCAACATATTGTTGCTCAGCCTGAGCCTGCAGGTAGTCGCCGACAACGCGCTGACTTTTCTGATCGCCTGGGAATTGATGTCGCTGTCGGCTTATTGGCTGGTATTGACCGAACACGACCAGCGGGAGACCGTTCGCGCCGCCGTCTGGTACATAGCCATGACGCATGCCGGATTCGCCGCGCTGATGGCGATGTTCATGCTCATGTCGGGCAGCGACCTGACTGCTTCTTTCGCCGCGATGCGGACGAACGCGGCGGCGCTGGCGCCCGTAACGCGTAATCTGATCTTTATCCTGTCGCTTTTCGGCTTCGGAACGAAAGCGGGCATTGTCCCGCTGCACGTCTGGCTGCCGATGGCGCATCCGGTCGCGCCCAGCCATGTTTCCGCTCTGATGTCCGGCGTCGTGATCAAGATGGGCGTTTACGGCCTGGTGCGAGTCGCGCTCGATCTGCTGGGCGGCGGGCCGGTGTGGTGGGGAGGCGTTGTGCTGGGCATAGGCGCGATCTCGGCGCTGCTCGGCGTGCTTTACGCCCTGATGGAACATGATCTGAAGCGGCTGCTCGCTTACCACTCGGTCGAGAACATCGGAATCATTCTGATCGGCGTGGGCGCGGGACTGATCTTTCACAGCTATGGACTGATGTCGCTTGCGGCGCTGGGATTTATCGGCGGGCTGTACCACACGCTCAATCACGCCACGTTCAAGGGGCTGCTCTTCCTTGGCGCCGGATCGGTATTACATGCGACACATACTCGGAATATGGAAGAGATGGGCGGACTGATCAAACGCATGCCGGCGACGGCGTTTTGCTTTCTGATCGGGGCGGCGGCCATCTCCGCCTTGCCGCCGCTCAACGGATTCGCTTCGGAATGGATCGTTTTTCAATCGCTGCTCGAAGGCGTCAAGATCCCCACGCCCGAAGTGGCGATGATCATGCCCATCGCCGTAGGGATGCTGGCGCTCACCGGAGGGCTGGCGGTGGCGTGTTTTGTTAAAGCCTTCGGTATTACGTTTCTGGCGATCCCGCGTTCAAAAGAGGCGGAACACGCCGAAGAAGCGCCGCTTTCGATGCGGGCCGGAATGGCCCTGCTGGCGCTGGCGTGCGTGGCCCTCGGACTGGGGCCGTTCGCCGTTGTCCCGATGATGAGCAGGATGCTCGCCGGTCTGGGCGGGCTGCCGGATACGCGCGGTGAATTCGCGCTCAACCTGTCGCTCGCCGCTCCGGACGGCGCTTCGGGGGCCTTTGCGAAGATGTCGCCGACGCTCCTGGCCGTGGGATTGCTGATCATACTCTGCCTTGCGCCGCTCGTTATGCTGCTCCTGCGAGTCAACCGTAAATTGCGCGTGAGCGAATCGTGGGGCTGCGGGCGGATAGGACAGACGCCGCGCATGGAATACACGGCGACGGCTTTCGCCGAACCGCTGCGACGGGTCTTCGCTGAGCTTTACCGCCCTACGAAGGAGCTGACGATAGACTTTCATCCGGAGTCGAAATATTTCGTCCAGTCCATTGAATACCACAGCGAGATCACGCCGTGGTTTGAGAAGTACCTCTACGATCCCTGTCTCTGGTTCGTCCGTCTGATGGCCGCTACGGTGCGGCGGCTTCAATCAGGTTCGCTGAGCGTTTATCTGGCGTACGTCGCCATCGCGCTGTTGATACTGCTTTTGACTGCGAGGATGTGAGCAATGACTCCTTATCTGCTGGAAATCGGACAGGCGCTGCTGGCGCTGCTGCTCGCGCCCGGGCTGGGGGGTTTTATACGCTGGCTCAAGGCGCGTTTGCAGGGGCGGCGCGGCGCGGCGCCGTGGCAACCTTATTACGACCTGCGCAAACTGTTCGGCAAAGAAGTCGTGATGTCGAAGAACGCTTCCTGGCTTTTCCGATTCGCGCCGTACGTGATCTTCGCCACTGCGGTGGCCGTGACGCTGCTCGTGCCGCTCATCGCCGCGCCGCTGCCCTTCGACGCGATAGGCGATCTGCTGGCCGTGGTTTATTTACTGCTGCTCGGCACGTTCTTTCTGGCGCTGGCCGGACTCGATCCTGGCGCGTCATTCGGCGGGATGGGAGCCAGCCGCGCAATGACAGTGGCCGCGATCGCCGAACCGACGATTGCGCTGGCGATTTTCGGGCTGGCCGTCGGCGCGGGCTCCACCAACCTGGGCAGGATTGTGGAGCAGACGCTCAGGCATCCCGGCGCGGTCATAAATCCCGGCCATCTGCTGGGCTTCGCGGCGCTGTTCGTCGTGATGATCGCCGAAACGGGGCGTTTGCCGGTGGATAATCCGTCAACGCACCTGGAATTGACGATGATTCACGAGGCCATGGTTCTGGAATATTCGGGACGCTATCTGGCGCTGATCGAATGGGCGGCGGCGCTGAAGCTGCTGATCTTCTTCTCGCTGCTTTCGAATCTTTTCCTGCCCTGGGGCGTGGCGACGGCGCTCACGCCGGCCGCGCTGGGAGTGGCGACCGTCGCATTGATTGCAAAGCTGGGGGCGCTGGCGGCGGCCGTCGCATTGATGGAAACGCGGCTCGCCAAGCTGCGATTGTTTCGCGCGCCGGAACTACTCGGCGTGTCTTTCGTGCTGGCGCTGCTCTCGGTCACGTCGTCATTTCTGCTGAGGTGAAAATCAGCGCCGCGAGCGGCGCCCCAATTTAAAACCCGCTCGCCACCGCTCGCGGCGCTGATAATCCGTGAATTATGAACAGTCATGACACTCTTTTCGCTCAACTCTCGACGCTCAGCGCGAGCGTGGCGCTGCTGTTCGGCGTGGCGCTGCTGTGGCGGCGCAGCCTGGGCGCTTACATCGGAGCGTTCCGGTGGCAATCGCTGACGCTCGCGGCGGCGTTCGCGCTGATCGGATATTACGGTCATGATCACGATCTTTACGTCGTGGCCGCCGCGGTGCTCGCGCTCAAGGTATTGATCATCCCCTGGTATCTAAACCGATTGTACCGGCGAGTCGGCGGCGAGCGCGAGGCGCAGCCTTACGTCAACATCGCCACCTCGCTGATCCTGGCCGGACTGCTGGTGATGCTGGCCTACGCGATCACTCGCCCGCTGGTGATGGTCAGCAAACTGCCTACGCGCGGCGGCATTCCGCTCGCAGTCGGACTGATCTTCGTCGGGCTGTTCGTGATCGTCTCGCGTCGCAAGGCTCTCACGCAGATTGTCGGCTTCCTGGTGCTGGAAAACGGCATTGCGCTGCTGGCGGCGCTCTGCACTTTCGGTATTCCCCTGATTGTCGAGCTGGGTGTCT
>DASUFM010000425.1:0-5385 GCA_036274535.1 Blastocatellia bacterium | reverse complement strand
CGCGGTGCCGTGATCGAAGTCGCCGCAGACGGTGAGCACCGCGTTATTCGGAGCGTAGAACGTTCCAAAGAAGTCGACGACGTCCTGCAGGCTTGCTGCGTCCAGGTCTTCCATCGAACCGATTACGGAGTGGTGATACGGGTGTTCGGACGGGTAGAGCATCGTTTGCAGACGCTCATCCCAGTCACCGTATGGCTGGTTGTCCACCCGCCAGCGTCTTTCGTTCTTCACGACGTCACGCTGGTTGTCGAGTTTTTCCTGCGTCATCGCGGGAGCGAGGTGACCCATGCGGTCCGACTCGAGCCAGAGCACGAGCTCGAGGTAGTGGCTCGGCACGGTCTCGAAATAATTCGTGCGGTCGAGCCAGGTCGATCCGTTCAGCGTGCCGCCGGCTTTCTCGATGTACGCGAAGTGCGCGGTAGCAGGCACGTGCTCCGACCCCTGAAACATCATGTGCTCGAAGAGGTGCGCGAAGCCCGTCCGCCCGCGCCGCTCGTTCTTCGATCCGACGTGATACCAGATGTTGACCGCGACGATCGGCGTCGTATGATCTTCATGTAAAATGACGGTCAGACCGTTCGGGAGCGTGTATTTTTCGTGCGGAATTTTCGGCGGCGCGATCTGCTGAGCAAACGCCGTCGCCTGAATGGCCAGTATGCTAATGACGAGCAGAAATCTCGCCGCGGCTTTATAAGTATGAATCACCATCTTATCCTCCTGAGGGAAATCCCTGGAAGCGCGGACAAGGGCGCCTGCGCTCCACGGAAACTCATCCACCAGGCCACACGAAGGATCACGAAGATGTAATCAATTCTGCGTGTCTCTTCGTGTGGCCTGGTGGATAAGATTTTCATATGCAACGGCGGGAAGTATAGGTTTGCCAAGGTGGCGGCGCAATCATTTTTCTCGGCGAGGCTGCGGGAGTCATCGCAGGCCGGAGAAATTAATCAGCTTCACGCCGTTCTCTTTCAACTTCGCGACGACATCGGGGTCGGTCAGCAGCCGCAGTTCATTCGTCCGCGAAGCGCGCAGGCGTGTTTTGACACCGTCCAGTTCGGCGTCCTCATAACCGGGATGGCACATCAGTTCGCTCACGCCGGCGGGCAATCGTTCGATCAGATCGATCAGCCATGACCTGGTCCAGAATCCGGTGCGGGCGACTCCGAAGAAAAAATCCGGCGTTTTGACATTCGACTTCTTCAGCCTCGCATCGCTCACTCGGCACAACTGCGATATTCCGAACGCGCCGGCGCTCTGCTTGATGACCTCGAATGACCCCGCCGCGCGGTCAAAGCGCCAGCGCTCGCGCGGCGCCCGTACGGCGTCGATCCCGTATTCTTTGATCGTCGAGATGATGGCCTCGCAGATTTGAGGCAGCGCGTGAGTGTGTTTGTGGCTGTCGACGTGGGTCAGACGCAGCCCGGCGTTCAAAGCCTTTTCGATCTGGGCGCGCAATTCGACGACGACTTCTTCGATCTTCAACTTGCCGGTCAGCATTTGTTTCAGGATGGCCCCGCTCGTGCCCCAAAACTCTCCGCTATCGTTGACCAGGCTGCCGACGCGCGAAACCTCGGCCACCGGGCGGCCTTGCGTGATGTTGATATGCAATCCGACGCCCAGCGACGGGTGCTCTCTGGCCAGCCGGACGGCCGCGTCGAAGGCGGGCATGTTTGCCATCAGCGTCGCGCTGGTGATGGCGCCGCGCGTATGGCCCTCTATGATCGCGCGATTGACCCCGGCGGTCAGCCCGAAATCGTCCGCGTTGACGATCAACCGTTTTATCTGATTCGCTGCAGGTTTCATGTATATGAGTCGCCACAGAGGCACAGAGACACAGAGACGGAGAGGAAGAAGGACGATAAGATTTAATATCTCATCTCTTCATCTCTATTTCCATCCTTCTCTTCATCTCTGTGTCTCTGTGCCTCTGTGGCTGACAGTCTTTATTTCCGATTGCGGGACGCGGCCAGAAATATCAGTCCGACGCCGATCCAGAAAAACATTCTGATTTTGCGGATCAGCGCCAGCGCCACACCATGATCGAAATCGAAGCCGGCGGCTTTGACGAGCGTCCCGGTCCCCACTTCATCCACTCCGACCAGCGCCGGGACAAAAGTAAACGCGATATTGATCGCCCGGTTGACCGACTCGAAGGCGCCCGCGGCGACGAAATCCACGCCGAGTCCCATCAGCCGCAGCGTCAGATAAATCTCCAGGGCGCCGGCGAGATGGAACGCGGCCTGGCACAATACCAGAATGAAGAAATCGCGCGGGCGTTTGGAGTAAAAATCGAAGATGTAATCTTCAAGCGCGCGCAGGCTGTGGATCTTCGATTCGATTCGACTTCGTTTCGCCTCATCGCGGACGACGAAGTCCGCCAGAGCGGAGAGAAGCCTTGACCCGATCTTCCATCGCCGGCTGATGGTCACGACCGGCGCCGCTAGGAGCGCAAACACTACGGCGAGCGTGACGGCGGCGGCCGTCCGCCCTGCGGCTGTTCGCATGAACTCGTTCAGGCCGAAACTGGCCAGCATCGCGACCGCTCCGGCCATCACCATCAGACAGCTCGAAACCGTGTAGGCGATATTTTCAACCGCCAGCGACGAGATTCCCGATGACAGCGAAAGCCTGTCGCCCAGCGCGATCAGCCGCATCGGCTCGGCCACCACCGGTCCGAAAGTCAGATCGCCGACAGCCTCGCCCGCCAGTCTGGCCCGCCACAACGTCCAGAACCCTACCCGGCGTTCTTCAGGAGTCATACAACGCAACCATGCCAGGCTGCGCGACAAATAACGAGTCGATGATACAGCCAGGATCAAAAGAAATCCTCCGCCGACCGCGCGCAAATTCGACGCGATCTCGGAAAATCCGGTCTGTTTGATGACGTAGATGAAAAGCGCCAGCCCGATGAGCGCGGAGATGATGGCAAGAAGGCGCGAACGAAGGTTCATTCAGGCAGTCAGAAAAATATACTGCGGTTCATACAGGGGCCAATATTTCATATTCCATATTTAATATTTCATATGAAATATTAAATATGGAATATGATTGCGTCTCGGAATTTTTGCCTGCTGATTATTCATAGCTCAGGGCTTCGATAGGGTCCTGGCTCGCCGCGCGCAGCGCAGGGTACAAGGCGCCCAGCAACCCCGCGGCAAGGCCGGCTATCGAGGCGTAGAGGATCGAGCCAGTTTCCAGATCGATCTTCCAACCGAGGCCGTTGACCAGCGCGTAGCGCGCGAGAACGGAGACCGCCAGGCCGCCGGCGACGCCCAGCAGGCTGATCAACAACGCTTCCTTCTCGAACACCCAGGCGATCCAGAACTTCGACGCGCCCAGCGATTTCAGAACGCCTATCTGGCGCGTGCGCTCGGCGACCGTGGTGTACATCGTCAGCAGAATGATTAGCAGAGAAATCACCGTCGCCAGCCCCTTCACCACAGTGAGAAAGACGTTGAAGGCCGCGATGCCGTTCGCGAAAAGCTGCGGCAGTTCACGCGTCAGAAAAAAGCTGTATCCCGGAAACCTTTCGAGGATGCGCGCGGCCACGGCTTCCTGTTCGGCCGGGTTCTGGCACTTGACGAAAATCATAGAGCATTTGCCGGGCGCGCCCAGCGCTTCCTGCATCGTCGCGAGCGGGATCTTGATCCGCGAGCCCGCCTCGGGTTCGTAAATTCCGACGACAGTCAGTTCGCGATCCAGCGCCTTGATCTTGTCTCCGATTTTGATCCCCTTCCCCTTCGCGGCCTCCTTGAAATCTATGATCGCGACATCGCCGGATTGCGGCAGCGGCTGGCCATCGATGATGCGCAGATTGCTCGCGGCGGCGAAACTCGGAAAATCTATGCCGTCGACCTGGTGAATTCCGAGGCCGCCGCTCGCCCCCATCTCAATATTTTGTCCGACCGGCGTGGCCATGGCCACTCCCGGCACGGCGCGCACGGCTTCGACGTCGGATTCCGAGATGGTCATATCGGCGGAGGTCATCGAGATACCCTGCCCTCCCTGGCGCAGCATGATTTCGACGCCGATGTTGGCGTCGCGCTGCCCCCGGTCGCGCAACTGGCCGCGCACGAGACCGACAGTGAGGACTACGAGAATGACCCCGACCGCCACGCCGACAGCGCTGGCGAGTGTGCGGCCGGGGTGATGAGTGAGGTTGGAAGTGACAAGATTGTTCATAGCGGATACACCTATGGAATAACATCAGCAGGCGCGAATATGCTCGGCCAACAATCATTGAGGGTACGGGGAGCCTCGGGAGTGATTTCAAGCGGAAAGCATTTTTTCGATTACCTGGGGCGCGGCCTTCAGCGCTTCATCGAGTTTGTCTGTCTCAACGCCGCCTTCGGCCAGGTCGGGTTTGCCGCCGCCGCGAGCGCCGGGCAGTTCTTTAATCACTTTGCCGGCCTGAACTTTCTTCGTCGCGTCGTCAGAGACCATTACCAGGATCGAAGCCTTGCCGTTGTCCACGTCGCCAAGCACGACTACGCCGGGCGCGACCTTGCGCGTGAGCGAATCGGCCAGATGGCGGCGCGCCTCTTTGCCGAGGCCCTCGACTTTGCGGATGAGGATTTTCAGGCCTTTGACCTCGGTGACCTGATCTTCGGCGGCGCCGCCGCCCTGCGCGAGTTTGAGCTTCAGCCGTTCGATCTCTTTCTGCTGGTCGCGCAGTTGCGATTGCAACCGTTCGACCTCGACCGGCAGGCTGCGCGGAGCGGTGTTGAGCCGTGAAGCAGTTTCGGCCAGCAATGATTCGCTCAGCGCGAAGCGTTCATAGGCGTTCTTGCCGGTGACGGCCTCGATGCGGCGCGTTCCCGAAGCGACCGAGGCGTCGGAGACGATCTTGAAGACGCCGATGTCGCCCGTGGCGTTGACGTGCGTGCCGCCGCAAAGTTCGGTCGAAAACCCGGGAACGCTGACCACCCGCACGCGGTCGCTGTATTTTTCGCCGAAAAGCGCCATGGCGCCACCCGCCAGGGCTTCGTCCAAAGCCTTCTCTTCCTTAGAGACCTGCGTGTTCCTGAGTGTCTGGTCGTTGACGAGGCGTTCGATCTCGGCGATCTCTTCCTGAGTCAGCGGCGCGAAATGCGTGAAGTCGAAGCGTAGCCGGTCTGGCGCGACCAGCGAGCCGGCCTGTTTGACATGCGGCCCCAGGACTTCGCGCAACGCGGCGTGCAGCAGGTGCGTGGCCGTGTGGTTGGCCATGGTGCGAGCGCGTTTTTCGGCATCGACATGAGCGTTTACCAAATCGCCGGTTTTCAGTTTTCCCTGTTCGACCGTGATGCGGTGAACGGTCACGCCCGAAGTCGGCGAATAGGCGTCAGTCACCAGCAACCGCGTATCTTCGTTTTCGAGCACGCCAACGTCGCCGACCTGGCCGCC
>DASUFM010000424.1:0-7275 GCA_036274535.1 Blastocatellia bacterium | reverse complement strand
GGCGTTACATCCGCAACACCCGCCGACATAACCGATGCCTTCGGCTTTCGCAATGCGGCCGAAGTCGTAGAATTCTCCCCTCGACGCCTGTATGGTCTCCATTTCGTCAGGGAACTGGGGGAGCCGCGTGAAGCATGGGGTCTCATCCGTGGCGCGGAAAGCGGCCGGTTGAGCCGCCAGAGGGATATTGACCGCGGCGCGCATCTCGCGCAATACGGCCAGCATTCTCCCCGGTTCCTGTTCGCAGTTCGCGCCGACCAGGCTCGCGCCTGCGGCGGCCATTTCGCGAGCGCATTCTGCGGGAGAATGGCCGTCGGTCGATTGATCGAGCCGTGGACGGAAACTCATCGTGGCGATCAGCGGCAAACCGCTTTCACGCGCGCATTCGAGCGCAATCAACATCTCTTCCAGGTGGAAAAAGGTTTCGAGGATCAGAAAATCGACACCGGCTTCAGTCAGCAATCGTATCTGTTCGGACAGCAGTTCGCGCACGAATTGAGCGGCCCCGCGCCCTTCACGCTCGAAAAGCTGCGTGCGCGAGATGGATCCCGCCACCAGCGCCTCGCCGGCCGCCGCCTCGCGCGCGACGCGCACCGCGTTCTGGTTGATCACCTCGGTCTCGGCGTCGTAGCCGGCGCGCTTCAACTTCTCGCGCGTGCCGAAGAATGTCAGCGCCTGCAATACCTGCGCTCCGGCGCGCAGAAATTCGATATGCAACTGGCGCAGCGCGTCCGGATGCTCGATCGCGACTTCTGGTGTGAATTGCCCGCTGCCGCGGCCGGTCCCCACTTTCTCGCGCTTCGAGCCGCTGTCGACATAGCCACGCCGCTCGAGCTCGATCAGGTAGCCGCCGTCTCCCAGCGCGATCCCGCGCTCTTCGATCAATTTCAGAATGTTTGCCCGCATCTATTCACCTCCGAAAAATGTGAGAGCATTGATCGCCGCGCCGATCACGCCGCCATGGGCCAGCGCCGCGCGCTTGATGGGGAGGTTTCGTCTGGCCTCCGCCCAGATGTGTTCGCGCGTCGAGCGTAGGAAACATTCCCAATAAATCCCGCCGGCTCGACCCAATCCTCCGCCGACCACGACAGCCTCCGGGTCCAGAGTGTTGACCAGCAAGCCGGCCGTGACTCCGAGCGCGGCGCCGGCGCTTCGAATTATTTCAAGCGCTCTCGCGTCCCCGTCCAGAGCGGCTTTGATGACTTCCTCCGCGCCCGAAATCTTTTCCTGAGAGTAAGGTTGATAGCGCCGGGTGAGCGCGGGGCCTGATGCGTATTCCTCAAGAGCCACTTTGTTAGTCGCGCCGCATTCCTCGCATGTCGAAGTGAGCGGACTGCTGGCGCAAATCAGCGCGTCGCCGTGCGCGCCGGCGTAGGGCCGCCTGCTCAACATGAGGCAGCAGCTGACGCCGGTGCCCACGGTGAGGTAGAGAAAAATCTCGTAGTCTCGGCCCGCTCCGTAAATCGCTTCGCCCAGCGCGGCGGCCCGCACGTCCGCCTCGATCACAGACGGCGCGATTTGAGAGAGTCGTTCGCGTATCGGCCATCCCTCCCACTTGATCGTGTGCCCGCTCGTGACATTGCCTCGCAGGTCTACCAGTTCAGCCACGCAAAGACCGATCCCCGCGACCTTCATCCCCGCCTTATTCGCTCTGTTTATCAGGTCGGTCGAGATGGCTTCGACGTCGCGCAGCATCGCCTCTCCGCCGCGCTCTGCGGCGGACGGCAGGAGGCTGGGGAAGAGCAATTCGCCCGCCTGCGTCACTACGCCTGCGGCGATCTTGGTTCCGCCCACGTCAACACCAATTGCGCAAATGTCATTGTTCATTTGCTATTATTGTTCATCAGCCGGCCTGGTGTGATCGTGCAGATGATGAAGATCGCGCCTGCGCTCTTCCGGTCTCAAATTGAGCTCGCGGAAGCGCGAGGCCACTGGCGCCCATTGTCCTTTCCTCGCTGATATGGCGGCGGCCTCAATCACTTCAAGCAGGTGCAGGTCGTGAGTGATTTCGGCGAGCGGCTGTCTTCCTTCGAACATTGCCGTGGCGACTTCGGTCAATCCGTCCGTCCACGTCCAGGTCCCTTCCACCGGTTCGTATTCCTCCCAGCGGCCAGACTTGTTGCGCCAGATTTCAAAGCCCCGCGGGTCCCAATCGTCGCCCAGCAGATTTGCGGTTCCTTCGGATCCGTAAATTTCCAGGGCCGGGCGGCGGTAGCGCTGGATCGCGTGGCTCGAGACGACGTTTGAAAGCGCTCCCGATTCGTGTCGCAGAATGACGTGTGAGACGTCATGACCCGGATCGGTTATTTCACGACCGTCGATGAATCGGCTTTTGATCGCCGTATGCTCAGCCGCCAGGACTTCGACCGCCGGTCCCAACAGCGCAGTGAGACTCTTCAAGTTGTAGACGCCCACTTCCGCAAGCGGCCCGACTTCGCCTTGATGATACCAGCCGGCCCATGTGGATCCCGCGTTGCCGTATAACCCGCGCGCCGAGTGTGGATTGCCTATCGCCCCATTTCGGACCAATTCCCAGAAGGCGCGAAACGTCGGCGCCAGGTGGACGAAAGGAGCGGCGACCAGATGCAGTCCACGCCGGCCGGCTAATTCCGCCAGCTTTTCTCCTTCGGCGCGAGTCGCCGCCAGCGGTTTCTCCACCAGCACGCTCTTGCCGTTCTCCAACGCCCGCCGGACCAGGCTCGCGTGGCTCTCCGGAGGCGTGATGATTACTATCAGATCCGCGTCCGATCGGAGCGTTTCATCCGGCTCCGCCACGAGATGAATTTCGGGACGGCGATTTCGCAACTCATCCCATCGTTCCCGGCGCCTGGCGCATACCGAACCGAGCGACGCCCGCCCCTGTGGAATCAGGCGATCCAGCGTCCGCAAATAGGCCCACAGCACGTTGCCCGCTCCGATAATTCCGACTCGAACGGGGCGCCGGACGTGGTGTTTGATCGTTCGGTTCATCCTGCTCATTTTTTTTCAGTCTCGTAAGAGAGCATCGCGCCGCCGGCGATGGCCAGCGCGATGCCGATCCACTGCCTGAAGCTCAGTGTTTCAGCCAGGAAGATTCGCGCCAACACGATCGTGACGAGCGGATATAAGGCCGTCAGCGGCACGGCCACCGACGCCTTGGCTCCGCGCTCCAGCGCCTCGAAGAGCGCCCACGAGCCGAGCCCGTTGGCGACCCCTCCCAGCAGGCCGATTGACAGGGCTCGCCATCCGAGTCCGGCGAGCCCGCCGCTGCGCCACAGCAGCGGAAGCAGCGCCGCGAATCCCACGACCAGCCAGATCAGCAAAGAGCGTGACGAGATTCGATTGGCCCCCAGTTTCTGAAGAAGCCCGACTATGCCCCAACAGAACGTGGCCACGAGCGCATAGAAAACCCAGGTGTCCATCGCGTTAAAACGAGAGAAGAACTATGGCCGCCAGCGCCAGAATCATGCCGGCCGCCTGAATGCGATTGATACGCTCGCGCAGGATCGCGAACGCGAGCGCCACTGTCAGGAGCGGGAAAAGCGCCGTGAACGGCCCGACTATTGACGCCTGCCCCCTGGCCAGCGCCGCGTAAAAGGCAAGCATCCCCAATCCGCTGAAGATCCCGTTCAGGATTCCATAGATCGCCCCCCGCCTGTCGGTTTCGACTCTGAATCCGAGCTGCGCCCAGGCCAGCGCCGACGGCGGTATGATCCCTATGGTGAATAGAATCTGTAGCTGTTGCGGCGATATCTGATCCGACCCCAACTTGGACAAAAATCCCCAGAGGCCCCACCAGACGATGCAAAGCATGGCATGGAATAGCCACATTGAACGTTGCTTGCCGAAGCTCCTTATACTCGAATATTTCATATGACATGTCTTTTGAGGCGTACCTGATCGCTTATTCCATATGCGATATGATCCCGCCTTCATTCTCGACGATGTAAGGACAGAACCGTAATGAATCGCAGTCAACTCCGCGCAATCTGGAAAGCCGCTCGGCGGCGATTTGCGCGGGGATGATATCTATCAGGAACTGCCAGCCTCGCGGCGATTTCGGCAGCGAAAAGACCAGGTCGCCGTCATCATCAGAAAGCTCCTCGCCGATCAGCATAACCTTCGCCCCCAGCCTTCTCAGGTCTTTCGCCACTTCCAGGTCTTCCGCTCGCAATAAATGTTGATCCATCCATAGACAGAAGCGCAGGCCGGGATGGACGATTTCCTGCGGCCCATGTCTGAATCCTCCAGTGTTCATCGCCGTGGCCGGAGCTTTGGCCGCTTCTTCCCAGAGCAACCTCGCCCCGTGGCAACTGGCCACGCTCGCCCCTCTCGCCAGAAAATAGACCTGGGAGTTTGAAGACAGCCATAAAGACATCTGGTCGCGGGCGTCAATCTTTTCGCGCCAGAGATCCAGATTCTGTTCAACCGACAGCAAAGATTCAGTCAGCGACGGGGCGAGCGACGAATCAATCTTTCCCACCGCCGCGCTGGCAAGGAGTCCGGCCGCCATCGCCAACCCAGTATACATCGTCACCGAGACGGCGTGATCGAACGGCAGATTGATGCAAATACATGCGTCGCATTCGAGCGCGAGCGGGCTCGACGGCGAATTGGTGATCGCCACGATTTTCGCCCCAGCGCTTCTCGCCTCGCCGAGCAGATTGACGATCTCGACGCTCCGTCCACTGCGCGAGACGATGATGACGGCCGAATCTGGCGCCACGCCGGAAAATCGCAGCATCTCCGAAGCCTCGATCAATGAAACGGGGCGCCCGGCGGCGTGAAAAAAAGACGCCGCCGCCATCGCCGCATGCCAGCTCGCTCCGATCCCGGTGATATATACGCTCTTCGCCTGATTCAGCAGGAATACCGCCTGATCCAGGCGCGACCTCTCTTCCTCCAACAGCGACCGCAGCGCTCTGATCAGCCCCCGCGGCTGTTTGAGAATGTCGTTGAGTAGTTTGGTCATCTCAGCAAAGTCCCTGAACGATCATTGGGTATTGAGTATTGGGTATCGGGTATTGACCTATAGTGAGGAAAATGCCCAATACTCAATACCCAATCGCCAATACAAAAAGTCTTTTTAGAACGTGATTCTGCCGGCTAATTGAATATTGCGCGGCGCCGACACTGTAAACGGTATCCCGAATGAAGAACTGGAGATGTCGGTGTCGAATCCGCTCAATCTGTGATTGTTCCAGAGGTTGAACGCCTCCGCGCGAATTTGGAAACTCACGCGCTCGGTAATGCGAACGTCTTTGCTGAGCGCGAAATCCTGATTCTTGTAGCCGAATCCGCGGAAACTCGTAACGCGCGAGCCGCCCCTGAAATAACTCTCGGCGAAATTATCGCCCGGATCGAAGGCTGTGATGTCAAAGAGAGATTTGCTCGGATCGTAATCGCTCTTGCTCTGCGCGAACGGACTTCTGCCTGGCAGTATGCCGGGATAGCAGCTGATCGCGAATTGGCTCGGAATAGCGCAACTGCCCTGATTGAAGGCGAACGGATTCCCTGAGCTGAAGCGCAGGATGTTGCTCACTCTCCACCCGCCGACAAGGTGATTGATAATCCCCCCTCCGTTGAGCCATCGCCGCCCCTTGCCGAACGGCAGGTCATAGATCATCGCCACCGAGAGCGTGTGTGGCACATCGTTGAAGGCAAGACCCTTGGTCCGCTTTTGATCGAAAGGAAAACCTAGTGTCCAGGGTTGCTGGTCGTCGGCGTTGGTCAGCATTTTCGAGAAGGTGTAGGAACTCAGGAACCATAATCCGTTTGAAAACTGCTTCTCGGCCTTGAGCTGCAGCGAATGATAAGTCGAATTGCCGACGTTCTCGTTGATGCCGTAGATATTTCCGCAGTATTGTGGGAAGGGAAGCAGCGCCTGGGCGAGTGAGGGAGCGCAGGCCTGCATCTGCTCGACCCAGCCGGCGTATGGAACGGGCACGCCGTGCAGGCTGGCCTGACCCTGCTCGAATTGATCGAAGAGCTGCGAGCCGTACTGAGTGAGCAGCTTTGGGTCTAGCGCGTTGATCGGCTGGACGCGAGAGATGAGCCGCGTCCCTTTGGAGCCTACGTAAGCTGCGCTGACCGAAATCGTATTGGTCGTCTGATGTTCGATCGTCAGATTCCATTGCTGCGAATAAGGCAGGCGATTCGCATCGATGGGCCGATAAATCGGCGCGTTTTGGCCGTTCAGGAATGTCGCATCGAGGAACGGCGGTCGAGCGAAGTTTTGTGGCGGACCGTCACTAAGGGGGAACGCCGCGACGAGGTTGCCCTGAGAACTGGAAAACGACGGGTTGGCGTTATAGCCGTCCTGGCCGACTCCGCCTCCCCATCCCGGAACATAACCCGCATCGATGAAGATGCCGTAGCCGAGCCGCACGACTGTCTTATCCCACGGCGAATAAGCAATTCCCATGCGAGGCGAGAACGCCTTGTAGTATCTCTCTTCAGGGTATCGCCGCCCGAAATACGCCGCTCCCGCATCCTCGCTGGCGAAGGCCAGGCGTCCGGGCCGATTGCCCGCCCCGGGATTCGGCCCCACCGGATCGAGGAAGGAAAAGAAGTCGTGCTTCTCGTAGGACGGAGAGAAAGTCTCCCAGCGCAGGCCGTAATTGAGACTGAGCTTCGGAGTCACTCGCCATGTGTCGCCCACATGAGCGATCCAGGCTGTTTGTGTGGTGATCGCACGCGTCGTGTTGCGGATGCTGAAGTTCGCTGATTCCACCTGTTCGAGTATAAAGCTCGCAATCGGACTGCCGCTGTTGACGCCCAATAAACCGGTGGCCCCACGGCCGAATCTGAACTCGCCGGCCTCGCCGGTGACAAAAGGAACGTTATTCACCAGATGCCTGTATTCGACGCCGAATTTCAGGGTGTGCCGCCCTTTGACCCAGGTCAGAAGATTGTTTCCCGAGACCGCAGGAGCAGGCCAACTGTTCTCTTCCGCCGATCCCTGATTGGTTCCGTATCCCTCAAATTCACCGTCAACGAAGCGTATTGCGGATGGATAGGCGTTCCGCGCCACGCCCTTGATTTTCGGCAATTCGTCCACGAAAAGCCCGTCAATGCCGCCGCCGTAAAAATGGTCGTGGTTGTATCCAATGCCGAAATGGTTGAGCAGCGTCGGGCTGAATGTGCGGTCCCAACTGGCCCGAGTGACCCAGGTCCTCTTATAGTTAATTTGACCGGTGCTCAGTTGCGGAGGCAGGAAAGTTGTGTCCTGGGGAAGGTTATTGCGCTTATAAATAGTCACAGTGAAGTGATCTTTTTCGCCCAGATACTGATCGA
>DASUFM010000423.1:0-10382 GCA_036274535.1 Blastocatellia bacterium | reverse complement strand
GCGCGCAAGCTGCATTCGATGCAGGCGATCCGCGCCGCCAATCACACCCTCCAAACCGCCGACCCGAGCGGCGTCAACGCGGCGGGTCCCGGATCGAATGTCGGCCAGTCGGTGGTTTACAACTACGCCGGCGAGATTCTGCGCACGGCCTGGGATCGCACGGCGCATCCGCGCTACTTCGCGGCGCTCGAAGAGAAAGCCGAGAAGATGCTCGGAGTCCTTCCGCGCTACAGCGACGACCTGTCGCATCGCATCGAATTTTTCAAACGCTTCTTCCCGCAGGATTACATCGCGCAAAACCGGCGCGCCCGGTCAATTCAACAAGGCTTGCCGCCGGAGCCGGAGAAAAAAGAAGAGCCGGCGCCGAGACCCTCCGCCGACGGCAAACCCGCGGAGCCGCCCCCGGCGCGATTCCCGGCGTACCAGTTGAAGAGCGCGGAAGGCGCGGCGAAGCTATGGACGCGTATTCAGGAACAATTGAAGAAAGACGAGGCGCGGTTGCGGGCGATTCAAAACGCCGACGGCTCGTGGGGCTTCGATCCCGGCAAGAGTGTGGACGGCGGCGAGACCTGGACAACCAACGGGGAATTCGATCCCGCGCCGACGGCTCTGGCGCTGGTCGCGTTTCAGGCGCTGGGCTACAACGCCGATGAGCCGGCGGTAGCTCGCGGCGTCAAAGCGCTTTTGCGAACCCAGGATCCTTACGGCCGCTGGAATAAAAGCGCGCTGACCGGCTTCGTCACGACAGCCTACGCGCTGCATGCGCTCTCGCGGCTCTATCCGGAGAAACCCGTCAAACCTGCGCGAGCCGACTTCGAACCGAAGCGCGGAGAGACATTGACGGCCACGATCGCTCGCGTTCGCGCGTTATCGCACACGGACGATCCGGCGCTCATCGATCTGATGAATCAGGCCGCTTCGCATCCGAGCCCGCAGGCGCGGTTTTGGGCGGCGATGGCTCTGGGCGGCGTCCATCACGAACGCGGCGTTCTGGCGCTCATCCGGTTGATGGGCGACCGGGTGAAGATGGTTCGCGACGCTTCCGCGTGGGCTATGAAGCAGACGCTGCTCGACGACGTGGGCTTCGAAGCGGTTTTCACGGAGTATGAAAAAGGCGACGACCTGACGCGCGAGAGCATATTGAAAGCGCTGGGGATGCGCGCCGACGCCGTGATGACGCATCCGCGATTCGATATGCGGCGGCTGGCGAGATTGCTGGACCGCGCGATCAATGATGATCCGAATCCGGGCGTCCGCGCGTGGGCCGCGAAGGCCGCATGGCAATGGTGGGTCTGGAATCCGCCGATGCGCGCGCCTGTCCAGCAGGCCTGGACGCGAAAGCTGCTCTCGCCGGAGCCGAACTCCCTGGTCGAAAACAGTTTCCGCTATCAGAGCCATGCGCTTTTCATCGCCAACGGCCACAAGGCCAACGGCAGCGAAGAGCATCAATACAAGGAACTCTCGGCGCTCTTCAAAACTCTGGAACAGAAACTCGATGACGAGAAGTTGTCCGGCGCCGTCAAAGACCGGCTGGCGCGGCGGCTGGTAGCCATCGCCGCGACGTTTTACGCTTCGGCGGGCGGCGACGGCGGTCCCGGCCAGATGGGCTACATCACCGAGGGCAGCACGGAGATGATGGGCAAGGCCGCGCTGCGTTTATGGGGTCGAACCGCGGAAACCGACATTCCCGAACTTCGCCTGGTGATGGAGGGCGCCGCGAATGTCGCTTACCAGCCGCTGCAGGACAAGATCATTGATTACTCCACGCACGGTCCCGAAGAACTGCGAACGCTGGCCGCCGCCGCCGTCTCCGATCCGAGCGCGGTCACGCTGCCGGCCGTGCAGGAGAAAGTCGAGCCGCTGGTCGAACAGATCTATCGCGGCGCGCAGGATTATGACCGCCGCCAGACGCTCGCGCAGCCCGTTCTGCGACTCTTCGCCCGCGCCAAATGGGCCGTGCCGAAGACCGCCGAACAGCGCGAACTGCTTTATCGTATGCTGATTCCAAAACACAATCAGGAACCCGGCGCCGCTGAACTGAAGAAGATTCTGGACGCGGCGGCTGCGGCGGTGGCCCCCATGGGTTTGCCGGACGCCGATTGGTACATCGCCGACCGCATGGGCGCGACGCTCGCGTCCAACACCGACCTGCACACCGACGACCTGCTGCGCTTCATTCCAGGCGCGACGAAGAACCCGCTGAGCAATCATTTCTGGCTGCCGAGCGTCGCCTGGGTGACTTCATACGGCGACGGGATTCCCGAGATTGATTCAGCAAATAATCAGCCTTCTTCGCCAGAAATCGCCGCGGCCCGCAAACGCGCCGTCGAGCTTTACATTCAAGCGCTGCGTCCCGACGCGCCGGAGATGAGTCGCTGGATAGCTTTCCGAATGGCCAACATCACATCCTTACGTCAAAACCCCGCCGTCCAGGAGGCGCTGCGAAAACTCCTGGAGACGGAGAAGAAAGAAGCCGCTCGCAACGCGCTGCGCAGCGCCGATCCACAGGCATGGACGGCGGATTTGCAGGAAGCCGTCAGCAAGGAGCCGCTGGCCGCGGCGTTGAAAGATTCGCAGGGACGGCCGCAGCTTACGCCGCAATTTATCTCCAGCTTCCGCTACTTCAGCGATTACGTGGCGCCCGAACTCAACCGCCCGCAGCGCATGGACGAGTTTTCCTGCATGAAATGTCATGCCACGCCGGGCCGCGTTCCTTCGATGGAATTGGCCGGGCCTGACGGCAACGGATACTGGTCCATGGCGAAGATGCTGAAGAACTATTTGATCCTGCAACAGCGCGTCAACGTCGCCGACATCGAAACCAGCAAACTGCTGCGCAAGCCGCTCAACATTCAAACGGGCAAGGAGGACGGGCATCAGGGCGGGCGGCGCTATCTGCCGGCCGAACACGGCTATCAAATTATTCGGCGGTGGGTTCTGGATCAGCCGCGCGTGGCGCAGAGTTTGGGAACGCCGGCTAATAGCGGCAGATAGAGAGGAGACCGCGCCTAACTTGTGATAAGATTTCGATGGAAGGATAAAGTTGTGAGCGTGAACAGCGATTTGTCTGGTTATTTATACGAGCGACAAATGCTTGCAGCATTGTTGGATGGTGATCTGACAAGGGGGCAGTTGCGAGGTGAGGAAAAGGACTTAATCGGTGTTTCAGATTTAGCTGGTTTGTTCAGTGACGACCTGAAGACGTGCGACAGGCTTTGGCGTATGTCGCCTGGCGCGCTGAGGAAATTGACGCGCCGTTCTGTTCATTGGTCTGCGATAGGTGATCCGCGCGCAAAGGACAGCGAGATCATGAATTGGGCGTTGACCAACGGCTACATCGTCTGTTCCTGTTGATAAGATAGGAAAACAGCACAGTGAGGTTCGCAATGAACGAACAGCTCATCCTCCAAAACAAAATCTATCATTTGGTTTTGATAAACCTGTTCGTCATCTGCCCGGTCTTTTATCTGTCAGTTCTATTTCTCCCGATCCTTTTTCTGCTTCTGGCCCCCAGTTTTCTTATTCTTCTTCTGTTTGAATTGGCATGGAAATTCGGCAGGCTCCCATAATTTCAAGACGCGGGAACTTTTGCCTGATCTCGTCTAGTGATATATTTCAACCCCATTTTTTCCTCACGTTTTCCTGTTGGCAAAAAATGCCATGGGAAAATATTATCTTGCCTCGCTCTCCATTAGAAAACCATTGCAAGGAGATATGGAAATGACCTTGAATTTACGCAGAATGGCGCCGCTGGTCGTGTTTATAGTGGCGCTAGGTTTCATCTCGTCAGCCACGGCGCAGAAAAACAAACAGAAAGCGCCTCCCAAACCCGGCAAGCCTATAGTCTGGGCCGATCCGGGCGCGGTTGAAACGCTGGATTTCGTCGCGGGCGTGGGCGGGCGCCAGAACGCGCCCAAGCCGCCGTTTACCTTCATCGAAGAGAGCACCTCGGGAACCAATCCCAAAGTGAAGGTCAAGGACGCGAACGGCGCCGAATGGACCGCCAAATTCGGCACCGAGGTGAACGCTGAAACCTTTGCCACGCGCATCGCCTGGGCCTGCGGATATTTCGTCGAGCCAGCCTATTTCGTCCCCAGCGGCAAGATCGAAGCGGTCGGCGCGCTCGACCGGGCGAAAAAATACATCCAGGCTGACGGCAGTTTCACCGACGCCCGCTTCGAGAGAAAGAAGGAAAAGGGCGTCAAAAAACTGGAGGACGAACTAAGCTGGAGCTGGATCCAGAATCCCTTCGTGGGGTCGAAAGAGTTGAACGGGCTGAAGGTGATCATGATGCTGACCTCGAACTGGGACAACAAAGACGTGCGCGACGTCAAGCGCGGCTCGAACACGGCGATCTATCAAACACCGACTGAAGGCGGCATCGAGGATCGCTACATGATCACTGATTGGGGCGGTTCGATGGGCAAATGGGGAGGGTACATCAGCCGCGAGAAATGGGACGCCAGAGGATTCCAAAGCCAGACCAAGGATTTTGTCAAAGGCGTCAAGGGAGATGAAATCGAGTTCGGCTATTCAGGCCAGCACGTCAGCACTTTCAAAGGCGGCATCCGCACGAGCGATGTGAAATGGTTGATGCAATACCTCGGGCGCGTCACCGACGATCAACTGCGCGAGGGCCTGAAAGCGAGCGGCGCGACGCCGGATGAAGTCGAGACTTTCACACGATCGCTCCGTGACCGCATCAATCAATTGAAGAACGTGGCCAGGTGAGGATCGAGCGAGAATGGAAGATGGAAGATGGAAGATGGAAGATGGAAGATGGAAGATGGAAGATGGATTATTCGCTGTCCTCAATCTTCCATCTTCGATCCTCGATCTTCCATCATCTATCTTCCATCATCTATCTTCGATCTTCTACTTTAGTCCCCACGCTAGCGCGTGCGGGCGATGGCTTCGGTGGGGGCGGTTCATCCAATAATCCGAGGCTTTTGGCTTTGACCAGCAGATTGCCGGCGATCGGCGCGGAAGTCTTCGATCCGTATCCTCCGCCTTCGACGACGACAGCCCAGGCGATTTTCGGGTTCTCGACCGGCGCGAAGCCTATGAACCATGAATCGATCCGGTGTTTCTCTTCCATTCTGATCCTGGTTCGACCGCGCGAATCGACGTAAGTGACCGGCTTGCCGGTTTTCGGGTCTATCTTTGGGACATCGCGCTGGGCGGTCCCGGTCTTTCCTCCAGCCGTCAGGCCGGCGTTGTGGACCAGCGTCCTGAACGCCCCGGCGGCGGTCCCTCGTTCTACTACTGACGCCATCAATGAGCGCAACTTCGCGGCGGTTTCGGGCGACATCGCCTGGCGGAGCGCGAGTGGCTGGCGTCCCATTTCAATTGTGGGGCGCATCGCCTCTCCGCGCAAATTGGCTGCGGCCGCCGCGATCGTGGCCATCTGGATGGGCGTCAATTGCACATAACCCTGGCCGATCGATTCGAGCGCGAGGTCGTATTTCGTGATTCTGCGGCCGTCCACGAAAGTCGAGATGAGCGGCGCTAGCACGTCGGAGAGGACTTTGTTGCCTGTGTTCCAGAGGTTATGAAACGGGCCCACGCCGATTGATTCGGCGCCGGTGTCGTAAGTGCGGAGGCCGAAGCGGGACGCCGTTTCACCCATGCGCTGGCGTTCCACCTCGACGCCGAGTTGCGCGAAGTATTGATTGCAGGAATGCGTGTAGGCCTCGAGCAGATTGAGCGATCCGTGCGATTCGCCTTCGTCGTCGCGTATCGGCCGGTTCGATCCTGGGGGCGTCCAGCCTTCGCCCCGGCAGGTGAAGATTTTGTCGTCCAGCCTCGATTCGAGGGCGGCCGCGGCGGTCACCGTTTTGAGCGTCGAGCCGGGCAGATAGTACTCATCGAGCGCGCGGTTGAGCAGCGGTTTTTGTTTGACGTCATTCCAGATCTCCTGCCACTTCACGTCGTTGTCGACGTCGCCGGGATCGAAACTCGGCGCGCTGGCCATCGCCAGAATCTCGCCGGTCTGCGGATTGAGCATGACTACCGCGCCGCTTTTGCCTTGCAACTGTTCCGCCGCCGCCTTCTGCAACTCGTAATCAATCGTCAGAACCATGTCCTGGCCGACCGGCGGCCGCCCGGCGTCGTCGTTAAAGCCGGTGATCTTCCGCCACCAGCTCTTTTCGGGTTGCGACGGGCGGGCCGCCGCCGCCGCGCGTTCGAGCAACGCGTCGCCGCGCACGAGCGTGCCGTAACCTACGATGTGCGCGGCGCCCGGCCCCAGTGGGTAATCGCGGATAATCCGCTTGTCCAGGTAGCGATATTTCGCGAGCGCCCGCCGCGAGTCATGGCGCCGGTCAAAAATCCATCCGCGCAGCGCGCTTTCGGTCTCGCGGCGATTGCGCTGGTCGCGTTTGTTCTTTAATGCGGCGAAGACCGCGCTCTCGCCCAGCGGCCCGGTCGCGAACAATCCCCAATAGATATGAAAGCCCAGCGCCGCCACCACGAGCAGCGCGAACGCCCAGCGCACATAACGCAGGCGGCGGCTGGTCAGCCGCGGCCCGAAGTCTTCCGGCAGCTTTGCCTCGGCCTCGTCTGGGCCGGCCGCGCGAGACCGATAACGCAAGGTCGAAATAAATAAGGCGAGGACCAATCCCGCCATGCCGATCAGAAGAACGATTGTCGCAATAAATGGAAAGCTCATATAGATTGCAGAATTTAGCCACAGAGATCACAGAGAACACAGAGAAGGAAAGTAAGAGAAAAGAGATAGAGAGACGGCGCAATGTTGCGCGCCCTCTTTTTCCTCTGTGTTCCCTGTGATCTCTGTGGCTAATCTCTTCAATTTGCAATTTTCAAAATGGCTTCGACGTCGCCGAATTTCAGGCGGTCTCCGTTGCGAACGACGCATCTGCCGCCGGGTTCGAGCGCCACGTCGTTGACGTAAGTCCCGTTGCTGCCGCCGCGGTCGGCGAGGATGAGGTTGCCGTTCGCCATGATGGTCAGCGCCGCATGGAAGTTCGACACCGTCGAATCGTCGAGGATTATGGCGTTCGCGCTGTTGCGTCCAATGCCGGTTGGTTCGGCGCCGCTCGCGACGCGCGCCCGTGGACTGCGCGAAGCGCCCTCGATTTGAAGAACGACTTCGATGCTTTCGTTTTTCGCCCGACCGGGCGCCTGCGATTCCACCGGCGCGTTTTGCGATACGACGGCGGGTATAGGTTTGCCGAAGCCTGTTTTGATCTCCAGCCCTCGCGTGAAGGCGTCGTAGGCTATCCTGACCTGAACATCGCCGATCGTCGCATAGCGCCGATTGTAAATATACTCATAGATGTTCGCGTTCAGTTCGCGCTGCAGAAATTCACGGCGCGACGCTCCCATTCGCGTGTAAGATTCATAATCGTAGCGAAGTTCGATCAGGTTCGGCGCGAGGAGGCGCGAGTCTTCGCTCTTCAGGTCGTTTTCGATGGCCCGTTCGATGAGCGGCGCGAGCGATCCCACATCGGCCCGCGCGCCGCCTTCAAATCCGCCTCCCCTGCGCAACGCGAAATCTATCGCGGCGCCGATGCGCTCGAACAACCGCCGCGCGAAAAACTCCAGGCGGCCTGAAATATCAGCGTCTTTTGTGCTGTGGTCTGCCATATTCGAATCCAAATAGGACAAATAGGACAAATAGGAGTTCTTATCTCCCTGTCTCCCTGTCCCCCTGTCTCCCCGTCTCTCTTCGCTGCCGGGCCGCTTCGAATAAGATGACGGCGGCGGCGGCTGCAATGTTCAAAGATTCGACCGGGGCGCGCAACGGAATACGCAAACGCTCATCGCAACGTTCCAACAACTCCCGTCCGACGCCTCGCGCCTCGTTGCCGAAGATAACCATTGTCGGCTTGCGCCAATCATAATCGCTATAGATGGTTTCGCCGCCGGCCGTTGTAGCCACCATTCTCAGGTTCGCGGTTTGGCCGGCGAGCGCCAGTTTTTCGATCTCGGCGCCGGTCACGACGGGCAGCCGGAAGGCCGATCCCATCGAACTGCGCAGAGTTTTCGGCGCAAACGCGTCGACGGACCCTTTCGTCGCCACGACTCCGCTCGCCCCCGCCGCCTCGGCGGTCCTGACGATCGTTCCAAAGTTGCCGGGGTCTTGCGCCGAATCCAGGCAAACCAGGAGTGGCGCGACGCCGTCCCGGGTCCGCGACGCGCAATCGAAATCGAATTCCGGCCTTTCCGCAATCACGATCAGCCCCTGAGTGTTGACTGTGTCGCCGACCGTCTCGATCGCGGATCGGAGCGCCGGGTAAAGAGCGCATCCCCGTTTCGCCATCTCGGCGATGATTTTTCGCGCGCGCGGAGTCGGATCCGGCTCGTGGAAGCAAGCCGCCAGTTTCAATCCCGACTGCAAACATTCCTCGACCAGGCGTTCTCCCTCAACGAAGATAAAACCGGGCTCACGCCCGTCGCGGACGCGGCGGGCATGTTTCAGACGTTCGTTGGAGGGGCTAACGATGAGCATGTCATTTTCCATATTACATTGGTCATTCGTCACGTCAAATGACGAAATCGGAAAGGCCGCGCTTTCAATGTCAATTGAGTTTAGCTAGTATTAACGGCCAGGGCCGCGTCCGCATCAGGATTGAAGCGGGGCGGGGCGATCACAAGTCCTTGAATTTACGGGCAACAACCATTCACCTTTTTATATGCGTTTTAGGAGGCGCTTACAGTGATAATTAAGTGGCGGCGGTTTTCAATCTTTGCCATTGCGATCGCGGTGTTGATCAGCCTCTCGTACGTTCGCCCGCAGGCGGTCGCGGATGACAAACTGGCGCTGGATCATTTGAGCCGCGACTATGTCGCGGCGATCGACCTGATTCGCGAAAAATACGTCGAAGAGGTCGGATACGAAGCGCTGACCACGACGGCGGTTCAAGGCATGCTCCGGACGCTCGATCCGCACTCGAATTATTACGACCGCAAGTCGTTCGAAGACATGCGGATGGAGCAGCGCAGCCAGTATTACGGCATCGGCGCCTCGATCCTGGCGCGTTATCGGGGCGTTTATATCATTGAGACCTTCAAGGACACGCCGGCCGCCCAGGCCGGATTGCGATACGGCGATCAAATCATCGCCATTGACGGAAAGAGCACGGAATCCTGGAACGCCGATCAGGTGCGCGACAATCTGCGCGGAGATCTCGGGGCGGAAGTCAAAGTGACCATACGCCGCGCCGGCGTGGCCGAACCGATCACGGTGTCGATGGACCGTGGGGCCGTCGATCTGCCTTCGATCTCCGGATATTACATGGTTAAGCCCGGCGTGGGCTACGTCGCGCTCTCACGCGGATTCCATTCTACGACGAGTGATGAACTGACTTCGGCGATCTCGGCTTTGAAAGCGCAGGGAATGAATTCCCTGCTGCTCGATCTGCGTGGAAATCCCGGAGGTTTTCTCGAACAGGCGATCCGGGTCTCCGACAAGTTTTTGCAGCGAGGCCAGGTCATCCTCTCGGTTCGGGGGCGTGGACGCGGAGGCGACAGGGACTGGCCCGCCGAATCGGGACTGCCCGAGACTTTTCCATTGGTCGTTCTGATTGATAACGATTCGGCTTCGGCCTCCGAGATCGTGGCCGGGGCGATACAGGACCACGACCGGGGCATGATCGTCGGCGAGCCCAGCTTCGGGAAGGGGCTGGTGCAGACGATCTATCCGCTTTCAGGAGGCGCCGGGTTGACGCTGACCACGGCGCGGTATTACACGCCGAGCGGCCGGCTCATCCAGCGCGACTACTCAAACGGGTCGAGTTACGAATACCACTACCGCCGCAACGTGAACGGCTCCGACATGGCGCGAGCGCCTCACACTGACATGCGCCGCACGGACACCGGACGCGCGGTTTACGGAGGAGGCGGCATCGACCCCGACATCAAAATCGAGCCCCCCATTTTTACCGAAGCGCAGGGGACTATCTGGACTAACGGACTATTCATGTTCGTGCGTGAATTGATGGCCGGGCGTGTGGCCGCGGCCCCGGAGTTCAAACGCGAGGCGATCGAGTTCGATCACCAGCCGCAGCAGGCCGAATTCGTCATCAACGATCAAATCATGAAAGCCTACCGCGAGTTCGTAGCCGATTTTCTGGCGAAGAATCGGGACATTGACCTGACGATGAAAGCAGTCGACGAGAATTTCGAGTGGGCGCGGCGGAAAATCCGCGAGGAGGCGCTGATCGCCGCTTACGGCGTGGACACTCAGAAGCGGATGATGGCTGATACGGATACGCAATTGCAGCGCGCAATAGACGAGATTCCGCAGTCGGCCCAACTGGCCGATCGCGCGCGGAAGTTGGCGCGATCATCAAAGAAGTAAGCTTCTGAACGAGACAGGACAAATAAGACAGATAGGATAGATCTATCCTATCTGTCTT
>DASUFM010000422.1:0-5092 GCA_036274535.1 Blastocatellia bacterium | reverse complement strand
CGCTCGCTACCGCTCGCGGTACTGACACTAGACCTTTTCATTCAGCGTCAGCTCTGAAAACTCTTCATCGTCGTCTTTCAATCGCTGCGCTTTGATGTGGGCGACCCGCGTCATCGCGACCGGGCCGGTGCGGACGATGTCCAGAACGCCGATCGGTTTGAGCAGCTCAATAAAGGCGTTGACCTTTTCCGCGTTGCCGGTCAGTTCCACGATGAACGCGTCGTTCGACACGTCGACCACCCTTGCGCGGAATATTTCGACCAGGCTCAGGACTTCCTGCCGCTCGACGCCCTGACGGGCGTTGACGGTCAGCATGACCATCTCGCGCTCAACATGCGGGCTGGCGGTCATGTCGGTGACCTCGATCACCCTGACCATCTTGCGCGATTGTTGAAGTATCTGTTCGATGATGTGGTCGTTGCCATGCGTGGTCAACGTCATCCGCGAAACGCCTTCTTCGAGCGTCGGCGCCACGCAGAGCGTGTCTATCTGATAGCCGCGCGCGCTGAACAATCCGGCGATCCGCGCCAGCATTCCGTATTCGTTCTCGACGAGTAATGAAATCGTATGTCTCATAATCAGATGTCAGATGTCAGATGTCAGATGTCAGATGTCAGATGTCAGTCGCCGTTCGATCGCAACAAACTGCCGACATCTGACATCTGACATCTGACACCTATGCCAGAATCATATCCTTCAACGCCGCTCCCGCCGGCACGATCGGAAAAACGTTTTCTTCCCGGGCCACCTGCATTTCAATCAACGCGGGGCCCTGGACGTTCAATCCCTTCTCCAGTGTATGAGTGACCTCGCTGGCCCTGGTCGCCCGCAGAGCGGGCACGCCGTAAGCCTCCGCGAGTTTCACGAAATCCGGCGCGACTTCGATGTCGCTGTGCGAGTAGCGATGTTCGTAGAACTGTTCCTGCCACTGGCGCACCATTCCAAGATAGCCGTTATTGATCAGCAGAATCTTGACCGGGATGTTGTACTGTTTGACCGTGGCCAGCTCATTCAGGGACATCTGGAAGCCTCCGTCGCCGACGACCGCGACGACCAGGTCTTTCGGGCGCGCCACGGCGGCGCCCATCGCGGCCGGGAATCCGTAACCCATCGCCCCGAGCCCGCCGGAGTTGAGCCAGTTGCGAGGCGTGTCGAATCCGTAAAGCTGCGCCGTCCACATCTGGTGCTGTCCCACGTCGGCCGAAACAACCGCCTGGCCTTTGGTGATGCGTTTGAGCTCGTGAATGACGTACTGCGGCTTGATGATTTCGCCTTCTTCCTTGTACCAGAACGGATGCTGCTGTTTCCATTCGGCGATCTGCGCGTGCCATGCGTCACGCGCGGCGACTCGCACGCCGGATGATAACCGTTCGTCAATTTCGGCGAGCATCTGCTTGAGGACTGTTTTCGCGTCGCCAACCACCGGGTAATCGCAGCGCACGTTTTTGCCGATGCACGAAGCGTCTATGTCGACGTGAATGAATTTCGCGCCCACCGCGAAATCACTCAACTTGCCGGTCACGCGGTCGTCGAATCGCGCGCCGATGGAAATCAGCAGGTCGCAATTGTTGACGGCCATGTTCGTCCAGTAACCGCCGTGCATTCCGAGCATCCCCAGGCTCAGCGGATGGCTGGCCGGGAAGGCGCCGAGCCCCATCAGCGTGCAGGTAGTCGGCAGATTCAGTTTTTCGGCCAGTTGGCGAAGCTCTTCGTAAGCGCCCGCCGCCACAGCGCCGCCGCCGATATAGAGCACCGGACGCTCGGCCTTGATCATCGCCTCGGCCGCGCGCCTGACCGCCTTCGGTTCGCCGTAAACCTGCGGCCTGTAGCTGCGTATCTCTACACTTTCGGGATAGCTGAATTCGATCTCCTGCGCGGTCATGTCTTTGGGCAGATCCACGAGCACCGGGCCCGGCCTGCCCGTCGATGCGACGTGAAACGCTTCCTTGATTGTCGGGGCAAGCTCTTCAACGTGTTTGACCAGATAGTTGTGTTTAGTGCAGGAGCGCGTGATGCCGGTCAGATCCGCTTCCTGAAACGCGTCGTTGCCGATCAGGTGAGTCGGGACCTGGCCGGTGAAGACGACCAGAGGGAGTGAATCCATGAAGGCGTTGGCGATGCCCGTGACCGCGTTGGTTCCGCCCGGACCTGAAGTTACGAGCGCGACGCCCGTCTGTCCGGTGGATTGGGAATAGCCTGCGGCGGCGAACAGCGCGGCCTGCTCGTGGCGCACCAGGTGATGGCTGATGCCGAGCGCCGCTTCCTCCTTGGCGAGCTCATCATAAATGTGCAGCACTGCGCCGCCGGGATACCCGAATATATGTTTGACGTTCTCGCATCGTAGCGCTTCAAGCAATATCCGCGCTCCACGCATTTTCATAATTCACCTCGAATAATTTGGACGATTGACAGTCCTTAAAATAAAAATCCCGGCGGCCTTTTCGGCTCGCCGGGATTTGGAATCTCTTGCCTTACTTTTTTTCAGGCTATCCAATCGGCGAGCCGCGCCGGAATAATCGCTACCGCGATAATAATGCTTACTACAACGACGTTGAGAATAAGCCGGCTGACGCGCAGCTCCGCTTCACGGCCATTAACCGTGGGGTCGAGCGCGCGTTGGAAACGACGATTGGACATTCGATTTTCAACCTGAAGAAATGGGCCATCCCAAACAGGCCAGGGCAGTATATGCCATCGTTGTCTATATCGTCCACTTAATACTTTTTATCGAAAAATAAACCGCGCTTATTCTGTAGAATTCAAGAAAAAGGAAGTCCAGCCACGAATGAACACGAATATTCACAAATAAGAGCAAGGACATGCCCGCCAAACAACCTATGAGACCGGCCGAGGCCGGAAATCATATTCATGTTTATTCGTGTTGATTCGTGGCTAAAAACATTTTCTTGAGGTCTATATCTGTCGCCGAACGATATCACCCAGTTCGGTCGTGCCGGCGCGCTTCGGCTGGCTCTTGAGGTCTGGCGTGCCGTAGCCGTCCGCGAGAGCCTTGCTGATCGCGTCTTCCAGCGCCTTCGCTTCGCGCTCGAGTCTGCAGGTGTACCGCAGCAGCAGCGCCGCCGAAGCGATCGCGCCGAGTGGATTGGCGATGCCCTTGCCGGCGATGTCAGGCGCGGAGCCGTGGACGGGCTCGTAAAGGCCGACTTTGCCGCCGATGCTCGCCGACGGAAGCATTCCGAGCGAGCCGGTCAACACCGCGGCCTCATCGCTCAAAATGTCGCCGAATAAATTCTCGGTCACAATCACGTCATAAGCCGTCGGCCGAGTCACCAGAGCCATGGCGCAGGAATCGACGTAACCGTGGTCCAGAGTCACGTCCGGATAATCCGCCGCGACGCGCGTCACGACCTTGCGCCAGAGCTGCGAGCTTTCGAGCACGTTGGCCTTGTCAATTGAAGTCACTTTTTTGCGGCGGACGCGGGCGGCCTCGAAAGCCACGCGCGCGACGCGTTCGACCTCCGGCGCGGTATATGCCATCGTGTTCAGCCCGCGCTCATCGGTCAATTCGCGAGGCTGGCCGAAATACGCGCCGCCCATCAGCTCGCGCACGATCAGCAGGTCGGTCCCGCGAACGATCTCGGTCTTGAGAGGCGACGCCTCGATCAGCGGTTCGTGCAGGAAAGCCGGGCGCAGATTGGCGAAAACGCCGAGCCCCGCGCGCAACCCTAGCAGGCCGGTTTCGGGCTTCAGCTTCGGCGGATTGTTGTCGTATTGCGGGGCGCCTACAGCGCCAAGCAACACGCCGTCGCTCGCCAGACAGGCTTGCAATGTCGCGTCGGGCAGCGGCGCGCCCGTTTTGTCCAGCGCCGCGCCCCCGATCAACTGCTCGCTGAACTCGAACTCGTGGCCGAATTTCTTAGCGATCGTTTCGAGACAGGCCACGGCCTCGCGCGTCACTTCAACGCCGATGCCGTCCCCAGGTAAAACCGTAATTTTGCTTTTCATAAGATTGATCATCCACGAAGCCACGCGAAGAATCGCGAAGAAGATATGAAGATATAAAAAGACTTCGCGTCGCCTCGCGCGACTCCATGGAAAATTTACGCGGCGCCCTTCGCTTTCTTCTGGATGTGCGGCAGCAGGCCGCCGTCTTCGATCAATTCGCGCGCGAAATCGCTCAGCGGAACGAAACTCGCTTCCTTGCCGTTCGTCAGGTTGCGCAATCGTCCGGCGGCCAGATCGACTTCGACCTCGTCGCCGGTTTGCGCGATCTGCGCGGCGTCAGGGCATTCGATAGCCAGAAAGCCGTTGTTGATCGCGTTGCGGAAAAATATGCGCGCGTAGCTCTTCGCGATGACGACTTTCACTCCAGCGCCGCGCAGCGCCCAGACCGCGTGTTCGCGCGAAGAGCCGCAGCCGAAGTTGTCGCCCGCGATTACCACATCGCCCGCCTTAACGCGTTTGACGAAACTCGTGTCGATGTCTTCCATCGCGTGTTTAGCCAGTTCGGCCTCTTCGTGAACGTTCAGATAACGCGCCGGAATGATCTCGTCAGTGTTGATGTGCGCGCGTTCGTAAACGTGCGCGAAGCCTTTCAAGTTGGTTGGTAATTCAGACATATGCTTTCTAAAAGTTATTCAGTTTCTGACCGATCAGGTTTGATCGGGTATTTATCGAGCGTTTGACGACAATCGCGAATCAGGTTCGGCAAATATGACTGGTCAATGTCGAACCTGAACTGATGTGTTTGGGTCAAATGATCCGGACTAATTTCGACATCCATTTCCATCTGGCCGTTTTTCAGCATCTTCAGCTTCAAAGCCAGTTCCGGTTCCATACAACCAAGTTCAGCAGCTCCTGAAAGGGAATCGCTCATCTGCTCGCAGCCTTTCAGCAGACGGTAAATCTCCGACAAATGGATGATTGGGCCGTTTATCCAAACAACAGCGCCGCTTGCTTTGCAACAAGCCGTAATGATCAACCAGTTCGCGTCATCGTAATCATCAGCTTCCGGAAACTGTCGTTGATGAAGCCAGATACTTAGCCCGGCAATCTTTATGTCAGGCTCGCCAAGTTCGTTGTTTAAATCAAGACTGCGCATAAATTGACGGAGTCTTTGGAGTGCGGCTGC